>USHK01000056.1 GCA_900554375.1 uncultured Sutterella sp. | reverse complement strand
GGCAGCGTCAGATGTGTATAAGAGACAGATCTTCAGCTCAGGATGAGATGCGGCAACAGCCGGTAAAACGCGGGAAGCTAAATAGTCCCCGCTGTTTTCTCCGGCTGCCCAAATTATGCTGTTGTTAGTTAACTGCTCCATCAGCGAGCTAATCCTCGTGTTGCCTGTTCAGTAAACGAGCACATTAATTCGCAGACTTTCTTCGCTTGTTCGTCGTCCAATGTTTCAGCGTAAGCCTCGATTGCCTCTACCGCTTCCTGAACTGTCTTGCCTTCGCGGAAAATCAGTTTGTAGCTTTCTCGCGCTGCATGCATAGCTACTCGGGAATATCCATGACGCTTCATGCCTTCAAGGTTGATACCGAACGGAGCTGCGGGGTAGCCCTGATACATGCCGTAAGGAATGCAGTCCTGGCGAACCATGCTTCCGCCGCTGAGCATCGCGCCCTTCCCGATCTGCACAAACTGATGCACGCCCGACTGTCCTCCAATGATGACATCATCTGCAACATGGACGTGTCCGGCCAAACCTACATTATTGGCAATGATCGTGCCGTTTCCTATGATGCAGTCGTGCGCAATATGTACGTTAGCCATAAGAAGATTGTCGCTTCCCACAACTGTTATGCCTCTATCCTGAATCGTACCCACGGAAAGCGTGCAGTGTTCACGGATAACATTGTTGTCCCCGACAATGAGCTGCGTCTCTTCACCGCGGTATTTTTTATCCTGAGGATCAATACCGATCGCTGCAAAGGCATAAATCTTGTTGTTCTTACCGATCTTGGTGTGACCGGTAAGAACAATATGGCTCTGCAAAGTGGTTCCTTCACCGACTTCTACGTGGGGACCGATCGTGCAGAACGGACCGACGATAACGTTCTCCGCAAGTTTGGCTTGAGGATCAACTATGGATGAGGGATGGATCTGAGCCATATATTTTCCTTTACTTTCTAGGGGAACGATAAGAGCACATCATGTCTGCGCAAGCGGCCAGCTGACCGTCAACCGTGGCATCGCAATGCATTTTGATCATGCCGAGTTTTTCTCGCAGGAATGTGCATTCAAAACGGAGCTGATCGCCAGGAATCACGACGCGCTTGAAGCGAGCGTTGTCGATAGAAGCAAAATAGAAGAGCTTCTCGGGATCTCTCTCGCCGCCCATTCTTGCAAAAGCAAGCATGGCGCAAGCTTGAGCCATCGCTTCAATGATCAGCACGCCGGGCATCACGGGAACGCCGGGAAAGTGGCCGGTGAACTGCGGTTCATTAACGGTAACGTTCTTAATCGCAATCAGTTTATCTACACCATTCGTCTCCAAAACACGGTCAACTAAAAGAAACGGATAGCGGTGAGGCAAAAGCCTCATGATGTCATTAATGTCTTGCATTTTTACTCTTTCTTAAGGGAATCAACTTTTTCGGCCAAATGTTTCAGCTGTCTGCGCATCTCCGGCAAACGTTTAATTACGGACAAAATGTTATAGAACTCTCTGTGGGGCATTGCGGGCATGTAGCCGGCGTAGTAGTCAGGCTTTTCAATCGACCCCGGGACGCCTGCACCTCCTCCGATGATCGAACCGGCCGCCACTTTGAGATGGCCGGCAAAACCTGAGCCGCCCCCTGCCTGGACGTTATCACCGATGATGGTGCTTCCTGCCAAACCTGTTCTTCCTGAAAGAACGACATTCCTGCCAACCTGGCAGTTATGTCCTATCATGACCAAATCGTCAATCTTTGTGCCTTGCCCGATGGTGGTGTTCTGTAAAGCACCTCTGTCGATACAGGTATTTGCGCCGATTTCAACGTCGTCGCCGGTTTCAACCGCTCCGATCTGAGGAATCTTCACATACTGCCGATCCAAAGGCGCAAAACCGAAGCCATCAGCACCGATAACGGCACCGGAGTGAATAATGTTGCGTCTGCCGATGCGGCAGCCGTAGTAAATCGTCACGTTCGGATAAATTCGAGTGTGTTCGCCCAGCACTACTCCTTCTCCGATAACGCTGTTAGCGCCGACAAAGCAATATGGCCCGACTTGAGCGCCTTTGCGAATAACGGCACCGGCTTCAACTCTTGCGGTGGAGTTAATAACCGCCCCGTCCTCAACCACTGCTCTCGTATCTACGCCGGGAGCGGGCTGTTCCTGCGGGAAAATGATCTGGAGAGCATAGGCAAACCAAGCATACGGATTACGAGTGATCACAACGATACGGTCGGGTTCTTGAGCGCCCCAAATCGCTTGTTTGTCTTCTTCTGTTAAAACCAAAGCCGTTGCCTTGCAAGCGGCGGCTGCGTCACGATATTTGCTGTTAGCTAAAAAAGCAACGTCGCCGTGCCCGGCAGTTTCGAGCGGAGCGATAGACTTAATTTCTGCCTCTCCTCCGTTGGCACTAATCGTGCTCAGTAAAGTATCGTTGCTTTTTTCTTTAATTCGGTCAACTAACTCAAGAAGAGTCATCGGCGCTGTTTGTTGAATCATCTGTATCGCCCTATCTAAAAAATTTATGCGGCCGATCTGAGAGGGAGAGCAAGTTTGAAGTCGCTGAAACCCGAATCAGGTCATGCCGCACATATTGCACTAAATGGCAATTAAGCAACAAGCAGACATCTGTCTGCTTGTGCCCGATAAAAATTACTTGAGTTCCTTGAGAACCTGGTCAGTGATATCAATCTTCGGGTTGACGTAGATGGCTTCCTGAAGAATAAGGTCATATTTTTCGCGCTGAGCAATGTTTTTGATAACCGTGTTTGCCTGACGAAGAAGCTTCTGGAGCTCTTCATTTCTGCGCTGATTGAAATCTTCGCGAAGCTCACGCTGGCGACGCTGGAAATCACGGTCTCTTTCAGCCAGATCACGCTGTTTGCGAATTCTTTCCTGCTCTGTCATTGTTCCGGCGTTTTTTTCGAAACGTTCGACATCATTTTTCAAACGCTGACCGGCAGCATTGAGCTCTTTATCGCGCTTAGAGAATTCTTGTTCAAGTTTTTTACTTGCGGCCTGAGCAGCTGCAGAATCGCGAAGAATAACCTCGGTGCTGACAACACCGATCTTAACTTCTGCCTGCACTGCTGTCGCAGCAGAGCAAACCAAGGCGGAAACTAAAGCAACCGCTAACCATTTTTTTTGCATGAATGTATCTCCTACACAATTGTTTAATTGTGCCACAAATTTATTAGAAACCTGTACCAATTTGGAATTGGAATCTCTGAAGCTCGTCACTGTCCTTCTTATTGAGCGGGAATGCGAAGCTCAATTTAAGCGGGCCCATCGGTGAAATCCAGGCTAAACCGAAACCGACGGAGTAACGAAGATCACCGAGGTCAAGTTTGTCTTTCTCATAGTGATCGACAACATAGCCGTCAGCTGCTTGTTTGTAGAAAGCTTTTCGGCCCCAAACCCATCCGCCGTCCAGGAAGGTGAACATACGCAGCGTTCTGTCTGCTCCAGGGATCGGCGCCAACAGTTCGAGAGAGAAATTGAGTTTGCGGTTACCGCCGGATGCGTCACCATCTCCTGTAGGACCCGTATCACGCGGTCCTAGAGAAGAGGTGTCGTAACCGCGAACGGAACCGATACCGCCGCCATAGAAATTCTTGAAGAACGGATACTGTTTGCCTGCGTAACCGTCACCATAGCCGAGTTCGGTATTGAACGCAAAAGTAATGGATTTCGTAACCGGAACAAACTGCTGGAACTGGTAGGTTGCACGATAGTATTTCAGATCAAGAACGGGAAGAGAAATTTCACCGAACAATCTCTGATAACGGCCGCGAGTCGGAGCCAGGATGTTATCTCGAGTGTCGCGCGACCAGCCGATTGTCGCGGCAATGCTCTTCGGTTTCTTACCGTAATCGTGAACGTAGTCTTTATAACGATTTGGAGCGCCGGAACCAACAGTTACATCCGTCATTTCAAACTTGCCGCCTAAGAAAATCTGATCATTTTCCGTAATCGGCACACCGTACGTAACACCGGCACCGTAGGTCTCATACTTAACATCATCGGTAATTTCGAGTTCATCCAAGTCAAGCTTACGGTCATAAATTTCGAAGGACTGGCTAATACCCGAAGTTGTAATGTAAGGCTGCGTGAAGCTGGCAGCATAAGTTCTAGAGCTCTTAGACGTATTGACTTCAAGAGATAGAGAATTACCGGTACCGAAAACGTTGTTCTGTGAAAAACCGCCGGAGAGTACGATACCTTCAGAAGTCGAGTAGCCGGCGCCGACCGAGATGTTTCCGGTAGGACGTTCCTTCACGTTCACTGCCAAATCAACTTCGTCGGGCGACCCCGCAACCGGTTCAGGTTCCGCCGTTACTGTTTCAAAGAAACCGAGACGGTCTATGCGGTCGCGAGAAACGGCTACTTTATCGCTGTCAAACCAGCTTGCTTCATACTGACGAACTTCACGGCGAATGACTTCGTCCTGAGTACGAGTATTTCCGGTGATGTTGACCTTACGAACATATACGCGTCGACCCGGGTCAATGGTATAGACCACGCTCACCTCATCGGGATGCTCAGGATCCACTACGGGAGCAGGAATCGCTCTTGCAAAGGCATAACCTAAAGCAGAGAGACGATCAGTAAATTTTTTCGCCAGTGCGTTTACTTCTGAGGCGTTGTAAACGGAGCCCGGTTTGATATCCACAAGATCTTCAAACTCAGGTTCAAGACCCAGCATATCGCCGGTTAGGCGAATGTTTTGAATCTTGTATTTTTTACCCTCATCGAGGTTGATCGTGACAAAAATCTCCGATTTGTCAGGGCTCACGGAAACCTGCGTAGAATCGATCTTAAAGTCAAGATAGCCGTTATTGTTGTAGAGAGCGCGGATCGCCTCTAAGTCGGCAGTCAGCTTTTCTCGAGAATATTGGTCGCGCTTGGTGTACCAAGAAAACCAGTTTGGGGTTCCAAGCTGCATTTCGTCCCGCAGGTCGCCGTCGTCATAAACTTTATTGCCGACAAAACGAATTTGTTGAATTTTCGCCGCAGGTCCTTCATCAACGTCAATGTTGATACGAACACGGTTTCGTTCGACCGGAGTCACTGTGACTTTGACTTCAGCGGAATAACGCCCGCGGGAAAGGTATTGACGTCTTAATTCCTGAATAGCTCGATCCAATACCGCACGGTCAAAAATGAAGCCCTCGGCTAAGCCTACATCTCGGAGAGATTTCTCAACACCTTTGGCATCGAACTCCGAAATGCCCGTGGTGTGGATGTTTGCTACTGTCGGACGCTCTTGAACTCGAACCACTAAAACGTTTCCGTCCATGTCGAGCTGAACGTCCTGGAACATTCCGGAAGCGTACAAGGAGCGCAAGGATTCAGCGCCCAGTTCCGGAGAATACGTGTCCCCCACTCGGATCGGCAAGTGCGAGAAAACCGTACCCGCTTCGGTACGGGAAATGCCTTCGAGTCGAATGTCTTTAATCACATGACCCTGAGCAAGCACAGTCGTAGCTGCCAAAGCTAAAGCGCAAGCTAGCGCTATCTTCTTAGGATGAGGCATATTCTATAAATTAAAAAATGACTCCCCGTAAAACAACTCACGGTAAAAGTCGCGTCAAATCATTAAATAGTGCAAGTATAGTCAAACCGAAGAGCGCTGCGATGCCAATCTTTTGTGCAGAAGCTTGCACAGCCTCGGAAACGGGCTTACCTGTCACTATTTCGAGAGAATAATACAGGAGATGGCCGCCGTCCAACATGGGAATCGGTAACAAGTTCAAAATTCCCAAACTGATGGAAACCAACGCTAAAAACGAAATAAAAGGAATAATACCCAGCTGCGCCGTCTGACCCGCGTAATCCGCAATCGTAACCGGCCCGGAAATATTACTGATGGAAACGTCTCCGGTAAACATCTTACCGATCATGCGAACCGACATCGCTGCGGTATCCCACGTTTTCTTTACACCTTCATAAAGACTTTCCAAAGGACCGTACGAAACCTGAGTGTGCGGAAAATCTACCCCGATTGCTGCGCCGATGCGGCCGATTTCATTGCCCTGTTCGTCCTTAGCTGCTGCCGGTGTAACTTCCAGGGTGTGCGTCGGACCGTTTTCGTCTCCGACGAGTAATGTGACGGGTTTTCCGGGATATTTTTTGATTTCACTGACAAAATCTTTCGGCATCTTAACCGGAACATTACCGACGCGATAGATATGGTCGCCGATTTTAATACCGTCCCGCTGCGCTGCAGAATTTTCTACGAACGAAGAAATAAAAGGATGTCCCATGTTCAGATGAAGTCCAACCTCTTCAAACGGATCAGCGTCTTTTGCCTTGGGATCGAGACTCATCTTGCTCAAATCAATCTCTTTAGTTACCTCGCTGCCATTGGGGCTGTGAACCAAAATCCTTGCCGTGCCTCCGAACTTATTAAGCATCTCCATACGGAGATCTGTAAAAGTTTTTACTCCGGAATCATCAACTTTCAGAATCTTGTCGCCGGCATGAAGTCCGGCAACGGCTGCCGGCGTTCCTGCCGGAGGCTCGGCAATGACAGGAGTCGGCTGGATACTTCCTATCATGAAAATCGCTGCATACAGCAAAACGGCCAACAAAAGGTTTGCAAAAGGTCCTGCGGCAACGATGGCAAAACGCTGCCAAACGTTTTTGGCTCCGAATTCGCGATCTTTATCTTCAGCTTTAATGGGAAGACACGTCGGATCACGTGCATCGAGCCTTCTCACATATCCGCCGAGCGGCAGAGCACTGACGGCCCATTCAGTACCATCAGGATCGCTCTTGCGTTTATAAATAAAAAGAGGTTTCCCAAAGCCTAAGGAAAATCTCAGAATTTTTACGCCGCAAAGCCTGGCGACTAAATAATGCCCGAGCTCATGAAAGGTAATCAGAATACCGATCGTAACCGCAAAGGCAGCAATGGTCGTCAACAACGTCAAGGTTAGTTCTCCAATTTATCGCAAAAACCTTCGACCCAAGACCTGTCTCTTATACACATCTGACGCTGCCGACGACTCCTTACG
>USHK01000055.1 GCA_900554375.1 uncultured Sutterella sp. | reverse complement strand
GATTTAGCAGTATGGGCTAGAAATAAAGGCTACGAACATCTTATTGTCGACGGAGAAAAGGTTTCCACTCTCCGCTTTCCGTCGCTTTCTCGCTTCACAGAGCACAACATCGATCTTCCAACCGGGACGGTGGAGGTCACGCCTGAAAACGAAGGTGAAATCAAACAACTCGTTGCCGTCACACTGGACTACGGCAAAGGCATTCTGGACATCGAACGGAAAGGAGAAAAACGAACGTTTTCGTCCACTTCTAACTGTCCGAACTGTCAGAAGAGTTTCCCGGAGCTTGACCCTCGCTTGTTCTCCTACAATTCCAAACATGGCTGGTGTCCGACCTGTATGGGAAACGGCTTTAAGCCTTTCCAGACAGCAATGGCCGTTGACGAAAACACCGGAGAGCTGACCGCTGAAGCAATGTCTGAAGGCTTGGTCGTGTGCCCGGATTGTCATGGGCAGCGTCTCAACCCCGTCGCCTTAAACGTCCGCTTCAACAACAAATCCATTGCAGAAGTAGCTGCAATGACGATCGATGAAGCAGCCGATTACTTCGACACGATTAAACTTTCCGGCAGAGATGCCGATATCGCTCGTGACGCACTGCAGGAAATTCGCTCGCGATTAGCTTTCTTGAAAGAAGTGGGCCTCTCCTATCTGAACCTTGATCGCTCTGCGCCGACTCTCTCGGGCGGAGAGGCGCAGCGTATCCGACTAGCCTCTCAGCTCGGCACAAATCTGCAGGGCGTCTGCTACGTTCTGGATGAACCTACGATTGGGCTGCACCCGCGTGACAACAAAATTCTTCTTTCGGCCCTCGAACAGCTGACTTCTAAGGGAAATTCTCTTTTGGTCGTTGAACACGATGAAGAAACCATCCGCAGCGCAGACCATGTGATCGACATTGGACCAGGCGCAGGAACCCGCGGAGGACAGCTGATTGCACAAGGCACGGTGGAAGAAATTGAGGCTTCTGAGAAGTCTTTAACCGGATACTACTTAAAGCATCCTTTAAAGCATACCTGCAAGGCAAAGCGTCGGACATTGAAATCTGACCCTATGATCACCGTGTTCGGAGCAAATTCTCATAACCTCAAGGATGTCACGGCCGCTTTCCCGCTTAAACGCCTGACAGTCTTAACCGGCGTTTCGGGATCCGGCAAATCGACTCTAGCGCGCGAGGTTTTCCTAAAGAACATGTCGGCTTTAGTGCGCGAAAAAGGTAAATCTGGGCCCGCGCTAGAGGGATGCAAGGCCATCTCCGGCTGGGACTCTGTCGACCGTATTTTGGAAGTAGATCAGACCCCGATCGGCAAGACACCTCGGTCTTGCCCGGCCACTTACATTGGTTTTTGGGACGATATTCGCAAGCTCTTTGCTCAGTCCGAAGAAGCCAAAGCGCGCGGGTATACCGCCTCCCGCTTCTCGTTCAATGTTAAAGGCGGCCGCTGTGAGGCTTGCGAAGGGCAGGGTGTTAAGACCTTGGAGATGAGCTTCCTTCCGGATGTGAAGGTTCACTGTGATGTCTGCGATTCCATGCGTTTTAATGACGAGACCCTGGAAGTCAAATGGAAAGGCAAGAGCATCGGAGAAGTCCTGAAAATGGAAGTCGACGAAGCCGTTGAATTCTTCGCCTCCGTCCCGTCTATTCTCCATCCCTTGAAGCTAATGCAGGATGTCGGCTTAGGCTATCTGACCCTCGGGCAGCCCTCTCCGACTCTGTCCGGCGGCGAAGCTCAGCGCATCAAGCTTGTAACCGAGCTATCCAAGGTTAAAGATGATATCCGTAAGGGCGGCCGGAAACTCCCGGAAACTGTTTACGTCCTCGATGAGCCGACTGTCGGCCTTCACATGGCCGATGTAGATAAATTGATAAAAGTTCTGCATCGACTTGTCGATGCCGGCAACACCGTTATTGTCATTGAGCACAACTTGGATGTAATCGCGGAAGCCGATTGGATAATCGATATGGGTCCCGAAGGGGGAAGCCAAGGCGGTAAAAATGTCTTTTCAGGCCCTCCCCTTCGCTTACTTAAGGCCTCGACCCACACAGCAGAAGCGCTCAGAGAGTTCATGGAAACGGCAAAATTGAAGAAAACTCAATCTGCGTAATCCCGTTTGCTCATTCTCCCACTATAGGCGTCCCGTACAGGACGCCTATTTTTTAGTTCATATAATTTGTTCATTCATAAGGGTGAGTAAACGCAGTTTTCTCGCTCTAAATGTGGGAGTTAAAAGTGAGTGATCAATACGAGAAAGGCGTTTTGAAAGTCCTTCGTTACGTTTACAACCAGATGGAGCGATGCCGCAATGCAGACTTCGATGCATTGGGAATTACTTCCTCTCAGGCAAGCGTCATGATGTTTCTATTCAAAAACCGTAAACACGAGGTAACTCAGCAAAGCGTTCAGGCTGCGCTCCTGTTGTCACACCCCACAATTACCGGTTTAATGAAGCGCCTTGAAGCAAAAGGTTTCATTACGCGTAAAAACAGTCCTGCTGATTTTCGCTGCAAATACGTTAAGTTAACGAAAAAAGGATGCGATATCGAGCGTGGTCTGAAGACCAATATGAAGCGGATGCAGGACAGAGCACTGGTCGGCCTGAGTCAGGAAGAATTGGATAATCTTGAAAAATCACTTTGCGTCATCGCGGAAAACCTTCGTAAAGAAGAAGACATGATTGCCGCTGAACGCATCATTCAAGATATTAAAGAGCGGACTAAAGAGGAAGTGCAGGAAGAAGCAGTCTGAGTTCCAGCTCCGCCCAGGAAACAAAAAGCGCCGAGTTAGGCGCTTTTCTCATACCTGCGGTTAGGATCGCCGCTCCACATACCACATCGCAGCAATCGCAGCGAGCGTCATCATGACAGACGGAAGGATCGCAGAAATAATGGACGGCACACTATCGAGCGCACTCATGAACGCGAAGAGGTTGTTCAGCGCGTAGTAGAAGATGCCGATCATAATGCCGCAGAAAATCTTGATGGCCATTCCGCCGGCGCGAGCGTTTTGATAAGCAAATGGCATGGATAAAAGCAGCATCACCAAAATTGCCAGCGGATAGAAAGCTTTAGACCAGAAAGCCGTATCGAAGCGCTTATAGGTTTGTCCGTTCTCTTTCAAATACTCGATGTAATAATGAAGCTCCTGCAGAGACATATCTTCAGGCTTGATCATCAGCAAACCAAAAATATTGCCATCCAAGCTCTTGCCCCACACCATCGACTTCATGACTTTTCGTTCCACCTTCGCCTGAGTCTGCTCGCGAGACTCTTTCGGAAGCGTCGGTACGGTCTCCTCCACCACATCGTGAAGTACCCAGCCGTCCTGCTCGGAGTATGTACCGCTCTTGGCCGTGACAATGGAGGTCAGATGATCGGGGCGGTCGAAAACATAAATCACCCAATCGTATGCTGCCTCCCCGGGGCGAAGTCTCTGAACATTCACGAAACTGATTTTCTTCGGTTCGCCGGATTCATTGCGCTGAACGTCGCGAACCCAAATACCGGAATCAAGTTCTTTGCCGGTAAAGGCAGAGCCGCTGATATCTAATTTGAATTCTTTTGCCAGTCGCTGAGCAGGCGGCGCAATCAGGTTTCCGAGAAGATACGCACAAATCACAAGAACGATTCCGGGCATCAACAGCATTCCGCAGAATCGCCACGGTCCGATGCCGGAAACTCGAAGAACCGTGAATTGGCTCGTTGATGCAAGGCGCGAAAGTGTAAAGATAGAGCCCAGCATTACGGCAATAGGGAGCACTTCATAGCAGCGAGTCGGCAGAATCAGTGCTGTCAGAAGAAAGGCTTGTCCCATTGAATAAGAAGTGCCGATGTTGCCGGACTGACCAATCAGGTCAAAGAAAGCAAACAGAGCAACCAAAGTCAGAAGAACAAACAACGAGTTCTTCATGATCTGCGCGAAGATCATTTTGGAGACGATTTTCATGGTGTCTCCTTCTTGCGCTTAAACATTCCGGCAGCGGCCTTAAAAGGCTTCAGCAGCCAGCCGTAAATAAGAGAATCAAAATGCCCCTGATTCAACGTCATAAGACGATAGAACAAGTACGTCGTCAGGACGGCAACCGGAAGGTTCATATACAGAGTGGCACTCAAAATACCGACTTTGCCCTGTGTAATCCACGTTTGGAAAATAGACAGCGCATTCAGGTAAAGAATAAAGATCAGCACTGCTGCTGTTTGGCCGTAATACTTCATCGAACGCGGGTTGTTATAAGACAGCGGAATCGCAAGGAGCGCTAAATTCAACGCAACCAACGGCCAGGATATTCGCCAAAAAAGTTCGGAAGCCGCGCGATTGTCTGTTCTCTTAACTAACTCCTCGATCGGCATGGCATTCAGTTTTTTATTTGCCGCGACCTCAGATGGAGAGCTGTCCATGCGGACCTCATACTCACGGAAGTCCGAAACAGAAGCGCCGAGTCCGGAAGGCTTAGTGTCGTATTTGCGGCCGTCGTCCAAGACGATGTAACGGTCGCCGTTTGGTTTATTTTCAATATGACCGCGATCAGAAACAAGAACGGAACGCGATCCGTCCTTCTTTAATTCCACCATCAGAAGCGTTTTCACTTTGCCTTTTTCCTGATCGACACCTTCTAGGAAGAAGACCTGACGGCCGCTTTTTGCCTCTATAAATCGACCGGAAGACAGTTTGCTGATGTCCTCTTTCTGAGCGAAACGGTCGCGATAAGCCTGAACCTGAGCTCTTGACCAAGGTGAAACAGCAATCGAACAAGCGGCCACAACGAGAACTACGGGAAGTGCAAAACGAAGGACCGGACGAATCCAGGACGTCAAACTCAAACCGCCGGCGGAAAACCAGACAAACATTTCGCTGTCACGCCAATAGCGGTTCAGCGTCATGAGGACGGCTAAAAATAGAGCCAGAGAAATCAGCGCCGGCAGATTGATCAAAGAAGTGTAAGCGACCACTTCCAAGATAGAACCTGTGTCGTAACGACCACCTGCAGTTTGATTAAGAATGCGTACAAGCCCGATCGTAACAACAATCGAGAAGAGCACAGTGAAGGCTCCTCCCGCGGTATTGGATAACTCAGATGTGAGTGCTTTTCGATAAATCATTACAGGCTTACACGACGAAAAAATCTGCAAGGACGCAAACTTGAAACTTTAAGTTTAGCAAGTTTGAAAAACTGTGGATTTCTCTTTTTTATGCCAAACCCGTCGCCCGCAATGAAAAATTACAACCTGCCCTCTTCTGCAGCGTGGCAGGCAACCTCCGAGCAGGATCCGTGTGCATCGATCATTTGCCGAAGCGGTATTTCTTTGCGGCACCGATCGGTAGCAAGCGGACAGCGAGGATGGAACGGACAGCCTGAGGGCGGAGACAGCGGATTGGGCACTTCGCCGGAAATCGGCGTGCGCCTCCGATGCGTCTGGCTCAGATCCGGAATCGCATCCAAGAGCATGCGGGTATAAGGATGGCGCGGTTCGTTAAAAAGTGTTCGTTTGTCTGCAAGTTCAACCAGCCGCCCCAAATACATCACACCGACCCGATCACTGATGTGGTGGACGACAGATAGGTTATGGGAGATAAACAGGTACGTTAAGCCCACTTCTCTCTGGAGGTTTTGCATCAGATTAAGTACCTGAGCCTGCACTGAAACGTCCAGCGCACTTGTCGGCTCATCACAGACAAGAAACTCCGGATGAATCGCAATCGCGCGCGCAATGGAGATCCTCTGTCTCTGGCCGCCGGAAAACTGATGCGGATATTTATCCTTGTCCTCTTTTGAAAGATTGACGAGGTGAAGCACGGAATTGACTCGATTTTCTATTTCTTTCGGATCTTTAATGATCTTTTGCGCAATGATCGGCTCAGCAACAATCCGACCCACTTTCCATCGAGGATTAAGGCTCGCATACGGATCCTGGAAAATCATTTGAATTTTCCCGCGCACGAGCTGCTCGTCCTTTCCTCGGGAAGCATATAGGTCTTTCCCGTCTACTTCGACCGTTCCGGATGTCGGCTTATCCAAACCGACCAGCATTCGGGCCGTGGTAGATTTTCCGCAGCCCGACTCTCCGACTAGTGCCAATGTCTCGCCCCGACGAATTTCGAAAGATACACCGTCAACAGCCTTGAGGAGGGTTCGCGGTTTTCTCTCGACCATTCGTGTAAGTAATGAAGGCGAAACGTCAAAATATTTTTTTAGATCCTGCACCCTGACTAGTACGGACTGAGTGCACTTTACGTTATCGTTCATCATTTCGGCATATCCTCAGGCGCTCTGATTGTGAAAGGTTCCTGCGGGAACTGCATACGCTTATTCTGACGGCCAGACTTCCAGCAAGCCACCAATTTATTGCCGCAAGGCTGAAGGCTGGGGCGTTGACGAATGCATTGTTCTTCCGCCAAGGGGCAGCGGGGATGAAAAGCACATCCCGACGGCACTTCGGCCAAATGCGGCATAGCCCCCGGAATCTGAGACAGCCGATCTTGTTCATCGCCGATTTTCGGAATAGAACCCATCAGACCAATGGTGTAAGGATGCTCGGCATCATGAATCATTTCTTCCACAGGACCGATCTCAGCCAGCCGTCCCGCGTACATCACTGCCACACGGTCAGCCGTCTCGGCAATGACACCCATATCGTGCGTCACCAGGATAACTGCCGTACCGTTTTCTTCGCATAACTTTTTAAGGAGTTCAATGATCTGGGCCTGAACAGAAACATCCAGCGCCGTTGTCGGTTCATCGGCGATGATCAGCTTGGGATTTGCGCTAAGTGCCAATGCAATAACCACGCGCTGGCGCATTCCTCCTGAAAACTGATGAGGATAGTTATCCATTCGTTTGTCGGCTGCCGGTACACCGGTTGCTTCTAAAAGACCAATAGCTTTTTCTCTTGCCTCTTTCTCACTAAGATCGGAATGAATGCGGATCGTTTCAATTAATTGATCACCGATGGTAAAGAGAGGATTCAAACCTGTCTCTTATACACATCTCCGAGCCCACGAGACGCTCATGAATCTC
>USHK01000054.1 GCA_900554375.1 uncultured Sutterella sp. | reverse complement strand
AGTTCCGGCTGAATTCTCCGAGCTTGCCGGTTCGCGTCCCGAAAGAAGAATTTTCGGAAGATTCGGCAAAAGTGCGTCAGCTCTGGGCGCTCGTTTTTGGTTAAGCAGAAAAAATTGGAGCCTAAAACGGCCCTAAGCTAGAACGGTTATTGTTCTGTCACGCCTATGAGCCTAATTACATCCGAATATCGTGCGCCCGGGTGGCTGCCCGGGGGAAACCTGCAAACAATTGTGCCTGCCGAGCTTTTTCCGAAGGCTAAGGTCATCTATCGAAGGGAAATCTGGGATACGCCGGATGACGACATTATCGCGGTGGATTGGTCGACACCTGAACCGATCGATCCTAAAACGCCGATCATGGTTCATTTCCACGGATTGGAAGGCTCTTCCAACAGCCATTATGCTCGAGCCCTGATGGCGCGCTGTGGAGAAGAAGGGGTGAGGGGTGTTGTGATTCATTATCGCGGCTGCGGGGGTATCAACAACAAGAAACTTCGGGCATACAACGCGGCAGATGCAACAGAGTTGGATTGGGAGTTTGTGCGGCTGCGCAAGCTCTTTCCCGACGCGCCGATCTACGCCATGGGCGTTTCGCTGGGCGCCAATAATCTCCTCTTTTGGGCCGGTACCCGCGGAGAGGACGCTGCAAAACTGGTTTCAGGCATCGTTGCAGTATGTGCTCCGCTGGATTTAGTAGGTTCGAGCAAGGTCATCAGTAAGGGATTCAGTCGGATTTACGATCTGAATTTCATTTCGACGATGAAAAAGAAGGCGATTGAAAAAGCAAAGCGTTTTCCGGGAGTTTTGGACATTGAAAAACTCAAAAGAATCCGTTGGCTCTGGCAATTTGATGACCTATTTACGGCACCGATTTTTGGTTATAAAGACTGCATGGACTACTGGACAAAGTGCTCGAGTTTGCCGCACTTAGGAGGAATTCGGCTGCCCACTCTCGTATTAAATTCAATGAACGATCCGATTGTGGGATACGAAGTTTTACCGAAGAATCAGCAAGTTTCCAGTTTTGTAACGTTAGAATATCCCGCTGAGGGCGGCCATTGCGGGTTCCCCCGCAAACCGAACGAAGGAAGCCTCGGATTTCTGCCGACACGCACCTTCGATTTCTGTTTCTGCGGCCGCTGAATGTATCTAATTTTCCCCCGGTATGTGCAGCCGGAAACGGAGTCGAAATGCCTTTAAGAAGTACGAAAGACTATTCAGTCGGAATCATCTATTTTCTCCTCTTTATTCTGACTATCCCGGCGATGAACTGGGTTGTCATGAACGTCGGTACGGTTTGTACCGCTGACGGTCCTTGTTTGATTCCGGTATGGCCCGGCGTCATGGCACCGAGCGGCGTGCTCATGGCCGGCGTTGCTTTAGTACTTCGTGACGGCCTCCAAGCCAAGCTCGGTGTTCGTTGGTCCCTGTATGCCATCATCATCGGCGCGGCGCTTTCTGCATTGTTCTCCGAGCCTTCGCTCGTATTGGCTTCCGTGATGGCATTCTTCTTCTCCGAACTGGCCGATCTTGTGGTTTACACACCGATGCGCAAAAAGTGGCCGGCCTGGGCCATTATGGCGAGCGGCTTAGTCGGCTCCATGGTTGACAGCGCTATCTTCCTTTCCTTGGCCTTCGGTTCTATTGAGTTCATCTTTGGTCAAGTCCTGGGTAAGTTCTGGATGTCTCTTGCTGTAGCTCTGCTTATCGGTTATCTTCATAACCGCCGCGCAAAAGCGGCGCAAGAAGAAATCCTTTCCCGTTAAGACGTTATGACAGAAAAGAGCCCGAAGACTGCCGTCCTCCTGATTAACCTCGGTTCCCCTGATGAACCGACCCCTTCGGCGCTCAAACCTTATTTGCGGGAGTTTCTTTCCGATCGGCGCGTTGTTGATTTGAATCCGATTTTTTGGCAGGTGCTTTTGAATTTGGTCATCCTGCCTCGGCGCAGCCCGAAGTCCGCGGCGCGCTATGCACAGGTTTGGATGAAAGAGGGCGCCCCGCTCAAGGTTTATACGGAGCGGATCGCAGATAAGCTGCGTCAGCGGCTGCAGGAAAAGGCTCCGGCTGCCGAAGTCTTTGTCGGCATGCGCTACGGAAGTCCCTCTCAGGTGAGCGTCTTTAAAACGATTCACAATGAGTACGGCTTTGATCGCGTGTTGATTCTCCCGCTTTACCCGCAGTATTCCTCTTCGACTACGGCGTCCGTTTCAGATGCCTTGTCCGCGGCTCTGCTGCAGATGAAAAGTCATCCTAAAGTACGCTTCATCCGCGATTATCACCGCCATCCTTTCTATATCAAGGCTCTCGCCGATCTTGTCCGGGCTCATTGGGAAAAAAGCGGACCCTTGGGCGAGAAAGGTCGTTTAATGCTTTCTTTCCATGGTATGCCCGTTCGCTACTGTCAGACAGGCGATCCCTATCCGAAACAAGTTCGCGAGACAACCGACCTGCTGATCCAAGAGCTCGGCGTCGATCCCTCCAAAGTTGTGCTTTCCTACCAATCCCGCTTCGGCAAGGAAGAATGGCTCAAACCTTATACTGATGAGACGGCCCGTCAGTTAGCTCGAGAAGGCGTGGAACGGCTAGACGTGATCTGTCCGGGATTTCATACCGACTGCTTGGAAACGATTGAAGAGATCGGTCTGGAACTCAAGGAGACTTGGCTTGAAGCCGGAGGCAAAGTCTTCCATTACATACCTTGTTTGAACGATTCAGAGGCATCCGTCTCCCTCGTTGAGAAGATTGTCCAAGAAGAGCTGCTTCATTGGCCGGAATAAATTTGTTACCTTTTTCGTTTGATCAAAGCGAATAAGGGAAAACCCTTTACATTTCAAGCAATAGGCGGGTATTTTCCCGCTAGGTCATTTAATTTGCTACATAAATTCACTTCCTGATTTGCTTAATTCGGGTGACGTTACCTCTTGAAGCTGAGAGGTGTTCTCATAATGTTATTCATCGAAGGTTGAAAAAGGATCGGGCGACCCCATATCAACCATTAAAGGGTTCGTTAGATCGGACCCCGATTTCTGAAAAAAACTTGAGGACAGTTAATGCAAGATAACGAATTAAAGAACGGACAGGGCGTCCCACCTCAGGACGAAGCAGCCCAGCAGGCTCCGGCAGAAGCTCCGGAACTTCCGGACTTAGATTTATCTGCCGAATTAGCGAAAGCTCAGGCCAAGGCCGCGGAAAACTACGACCTTTATGTCAGAGCAGTTGCCGAAGCAGACAATACCCGTCGCCGCGCCTCTGAAGACGTTGCTAAAGCCCGTAAATTCGGCATTGAAAAATTTGCAGAATCCATGCTGCCGGTCGTAGACAGTATGGAAAAGGCGCTTGAAGCGTCCGCAAATGAAAAGGGGCCCCTAAAAGAAGGCCTTGAGATTACCTACCGTCAGCTGCTGAGTGCACTCGAGCATAACGGGATGAAGTGTGAAAACCCTGTGGGTCTCAAATTTGATCCCAACACAATGCAAGCGATAACCATGGTGAAAGATCCTGCAGTCCAGCCGGGCTGCGTCGCAACAGTGTTTCAGCGCGGATGGAAAATTGCCGATCGAGTCCTTCGTCCGGCAATGGTGGCAGTCGCGCAATAAGACTTGTTTTTTCAGGAAACGACTCAATATAGAAACTTAACAGCAGGCAGCCCTTCTGCCGGCAAGTGAGGAAATTCAAAAATGGCAAAAATTATTGGTATTGACCTTGGTACAACAAACTCCGCAGTTGCGGTTGTTGAAGGTGACAAGGTTCGTGTTATCGAGAACAGCGAAGGTGCCCGCACCACACCTTCCGTCGTTGCATATCTTGAAAAAGAAGTGCTTGTCGGCGCTCCTGCAAAACGTCAGGCTGTTACGAATCCTGCCAACACACTTTTCGCGATCAAGCGTTTGATCGGTCGTCGTTATGACGATAAGGAAGTTCAGAAAGACATCAAACTGATGCCTTACAAGATTATCAAGGCTCCTAACGGTGACGCCTGGGTACAGGTTCTCGGCGACAAGGATCTGGCTCCTCAGCAGGTTTCTGCTGAAATTCTTCGTAAGATGAAGAAGACTGCTGAAGATTATCTCGGCGAAGAAGTCAAAGAAGCTGTTATTACAGTTCCGGCCTACTTCAATGACTCTCAGCGTCAGGCTACTAAGGACGCCGGTAAGATCGCCGGCTTGGACGTCCGCCGTATCATTAACGAACCGACAGCTGCTGCTTTGGCTTTCGGTCTTGATAAAGGCGGTAAGGGTGACCGCAAGATCGCTGTTTATGACTTGGGCGGCGGCACATTCGATATCTCCATCATCGACTTAGCCGATGTTGACGGTGAAAAGCAGTTCGAAGTTCTCTCCACCAACGGCGATACATTCCTCGGCGGCGAAGACTTTGACCAGAGAATCGTTGACTACGTCATCAAGGAATTCAAGAAGGACACAGGTATTGACCTGAGCCAGGACGTTTTGGCCCTCCAGCGTTTGAAAGATGCCGCTGAAAAGGCCAAGATCGAACTGTCCAGCCGTCAGGAAACAGAAATCAACCTGCCTTACATCACTGCTGATGCAACAGGTCCGAAACATCTGAATATCACTCTGACACGTTCTAAGCTCGAAAGCCTCTGCGAAGACCTTATCGAAAGAACGATCGAACCTTGCCGCAAGGCTTTGAAGGATGCTAACGCTACGGTTGAAGACATTTCCGACGTGATCCTCGTCGGCGGCCAGACACGTATGCCGGCTGTTCAGGAAGCTGTTAAGGAATTCTTCAAGAAGGAACCGCGTAAGGACGTGAACCCGGATGAAGCAGTTGCTATGGGTGCTGCTATTCAGGGCGCCGTTCTGTCCGGTGACCGCAGCGACGTTCTGCTTCTCGACGTTACACCGCTTACCCTCGGTATTGAAACCCTGGGCGGCGTGATGACTCCGATGATCAAGCGCAACACTACAATTCCGACAAAGCACTCTCAGGTGTTCTCTACTGCCGAAGACAATCAGCCTGCCGTAACTATTAAGGTTTACCAAGGCGAACGTGAAATGGCATCGGATAACAAACTGCTGGGTGAATTCAACCTTGAAGGCATCGCTCCGGCTCCGAGAGGACTGCCGCAGATCGAAGTAACTTTCGATATTGATGCTAACGGTATTCTCCATGTTTCCGCTAAGGACAAGGCTACGGGCAAGGAAAACCAGATCACGATTAAGGCTAACTCCGGTTTGAGCGACGCCGATGTCGAAAGAATGGTTGCCGATGCTGAAGCCAACAAGGAAGAAGACCGTCGCCGTGCTGAATTGGCTCAGGCTCGTAACACAGCCGAAGCCAGTATCCATCAGGTTCGCAAGACCCTGAGAGATCTCGGCGAAAAGGTTGACAGCGCTGACCGTGCTGCCTGCGAAACTGCGATCAACGAACTTGAAGAAGCTGTTAAAGGCGAAGACAAGGATCTGATCACAAAACGTACTGACGCTCTGATGGCTGCTGCTCAGAAGATCGGCGAAAAGCTGAATCAGCAGCAGGCACAGCCGGGTGCTCAGCAGGAAGCTCCGAAGTCTCAGAAGAAAGATGACGATGTCGTTGATGCCGACTTCAAAGAAGTCTAATTCTGAAACTTGTTAGACTGTAGCTAACGTAAATGAGGCCGCTTCCGCGAGGTTGCGGCCTCATGGCGTAGTTAAAGAGACGAAAATTAAGGGTTTTTACCCTATAACCGAATTCCGTGAAGAATGGCTGACGAAGAAGATTTTGACTATTACGAGGTACTGGGAGTCTCCCGCACCGCTACTCAGGAAGAGATCAAAAAAGGTTATCGCCGAATGGCGATGAAGTATCACCCTGACCGCAATAAAGGCGACAAGCACGCTGAAGAGAAATTCAAACAAGTAGGCGAGGCCTATGAAGTGTTGAAAGACGAACAAAAGCGCGCAGCTTATGACCGTTACGGCCGTTCCGCGTTCAATGGCGGTGCCGGCGGTCCCGGTGCCGGCGGGTTCGGGGGCTTCGGAGGTTTCGATGCTTCTCAGTTCGGTGATATGGGCGATATTTTCTCCGAGATCTTCGGGGGCGGCCATGCCCGGAGCGGCGGACAGAACAAACAGATGTTCCGCGGTGAAGATCTGATTTACGACCTTGACATCACTCTTGAACAGGCAGCCGAAGGCTACAAGACCAAGATTAAAGTTCCGTCCTGGAGTAAGTGCACGGCCTGCGGCGGAACCGGTGCAGAGAAGGGCACGAAGGTTGAGACTTGCCCGACCTGCCACGGCAGCGGTTATGTCCGTGCGGGCGCCGGATTTTTCCAGATTCAGCAGACTTGTCCGCGCTGCCACGGTACCGGTAAGTACATTCCTCACCCCTGCCACAAATGCCATGGAACCGGTATGCAGGAAGAGAAGAGGGAACTCGAAATTACGATTCCGGCCGGTGTGGATGACGGCAACCGCATGCGTATCCCCGACCGCGGTTCACCCGGACAGAACGGAGGACCGGCGGGCGATCTTTACATTCGCATTCGCATTAAGCCGCATGACATTTTCGAGCGCGACGGGCAGGATCTGCACATGGAGATGCCCATGAGTTTTGTGACGGCTGCGCTTGGCGGTGAACTCGAAGTTCCGACTTTAACCGGCAAAGCCACATTGCGCATTCCGGAGGGCACTCAGTCCGGAAAGACTTTCCGCTTGAGAGGCCACGGCATCCGCAGCGTTCGCAATGCTGAGAAGGGTGATTTGTACGTACATACTTCTGTGGAAATTCCGGTAAATATGACGACTGAACAGAAGGACATCCTGAGACAGTTTGATGCGTCGATCAATCACAGCAAGAAAGATCATCACGCGCCGGAAAGAAAAAGTTTTTTCGAAAAGCTCGGTAAGCTCTTCAAGTAATTCGCCTCTGACTGAGTAATTCAATCCCGATTTTGACTTAACCGTTGAAGTCGGGATTTTTTCATCATTGAGATTTTTTGTGAAAAAGGTTTGCAGACTAAATTCGATTACGCCGCGTAAACATTCTGGGTAAAGTGCAGCCGTTTCGTTCTTAAACCACGGCTCATCGGAGACACAGAGAAGAAGGAATATCAGGCAGGAACTTATTCTCTTTTCCGTTAAGGATCTGTCTCTTATACACATCTGACGCTGCCGACGACTCCTTACGTGTAGAT
>USHK01000053.1 GCA_900554375.1 uncultured Sutterella sp. | reverse complement strand
CACTATCGCTTCCAAGGCCGGCGTCGACGGTCGTCTGTTTGGTTCCGTGACCAACATGGACGTTGCCGAAGCCCTCGAAAAGCTTGGTTACGATATCCACAAGAGCCAGGTCCGTACACCGCTGGGTGCTATCAAAGCCATCGGCGAGTACCCGCTGCAGATCGACCTGCACCATGACATCGTTGCTAACGTCAACGTTCAGGTTGTTGCTGAAGCCTAATTAAGGAAGAAATTCCTGAAGACTCCGGTCTTCAAAGTGCCTCTCAAAAATGTCACATTTTTGGGAGGCTTCTTTTTTTCATCTCTCTGCTCTTTCAGCTATAGTTTTCTCATTTGCTTTAGGAAATAAGGAAGTTCAAAAATACGATGCCCGATATTCGCAGCGAAGACCGTGAAGTCCAGCAATACCGCACTCCGCCTTACTCTAAAGAAGCCGAGGACGGTGTTTTAGGCGCACTCCTGATCGACAACAATACGTTCGATTTGATCGGCGGAAAGATCGATTCGGAGGACTTCTATGACTACGGAAACCGCCTGATTTTCGAACACATTAAGCGCCTGCTTTCTCAGGGCAAACCGGCAGATATTCTGACGGTTCACGATATCCTGCGTGAAGGCGGCCTCGAAAAAGAGACCGGCGGTCTCGAATATCTGAACCGTTTGGCTGACTACAGCCCGGGGGCGGCAAACGTCCTGCGTTATGCGGAAATTATCCGCGATCGCTCCATTCGACGCCGCTTAATTACAACAGGCAACGACATCATCAATGATTCTATGAATCCGGGCGCAAAAGAAGCCAAAGACTTGCTCGACGAGGCCCAGGCCAAAGTGCTCCGAATCAGTGAGGATTTGTCTCGCTCTTCCAGCGGCTTCCAAAAAATCGATGCTGTTTTGGCCGATTACACGGATCATCTGCGCGAACTCTCTGAGATTGATAATCCGAGTAATGTCTCGGGCACCAGTACCGGCTTCCCGGATCTGGACCGCATGACGAGCGGTATGCATGACGGACAGCTTATCATCATCGCCGGCCGTCCGGCTATGGGTAAAACGGCTTTTGCCTTGAATATTGCCCTGCACGTCGGAAGTAACCAAGGACTGCCCGTCGGTGTGTTTTCGCTGGAAATGTCGGCCGAAGAAGTCACCGGCCGTTTGCTCAGCGCCAAAGGAGAAATTCCTCAGTCTGAACTTAAAACCGGTCACCTCGAAAACTGGCGCGGTTTTTACGATGCAGCCGAATCGCTTGAGAAAGCGCCGATCTTCATCGACGATACCGCCGGTATTTCCATTCTGAATCTGCGCAGCCGCGCCCGTCAGCTGATGAGCCGTGTGGGTGGCAAGCTCGGTTTAATCGTCGTTGACTACCTTCAGCTGATGTCCGGCGAGTCCGGCGGCCGCAATGACGCTAACCGCGCGCAGGAAATTGCTGAAATTTCTCGCGGCCTCAAAGGCCTTGCCCGCGAACTGAAGGTTCCTGTGATCGCGCTTTCTCAGTTAAAGCGTGAAGTCGATACGCGTCCTAACAAGCGTCCGCTGATGAGTGACTTGCGAGAGTCGGGCTCCATCGAACAGGACGCTGACGTCATCATCTTTTTGTACCGTGAAGTCGCTTATCAGCAGAAGAGCGATGACATGGGAGAAGACGGCCAGCCGATGCCCGCAGTCGATACTAATGCGCCGAGCGACGCCGAAGCTATCATTGCTAAGCAGCGCAGCGGTCCGACCGGTACTGTGAATCTGATCTTCCAAGGTATGTATACGCGATTTGTCAGCAGAGCCACACAGGCACAAATGCACGCAGGTTACTAATCAATGTTGAATATTTTTCTTTGGGTCATCGCCGCTGCCTTGATGGTCATCGGCTTTGCAGGCACTATTGTCCCGATGATTCCGGGGCTCCCACTTATTTTTGCGGGGGCGTGGCTAGCTGCATTCATCGATCACTACAACGAAATCAGCGTGGTTACGCTGGTGATTCTCGCAGTCCTAACCGTTATCGGGCTGGTTGTTGACTGGGTTGCACAAACGCTCGGCGCACAAAAGGCAGGAGCAACCAAACTCGGTATTCTTGGCTCTTTAATCGGCACTCTAATCGGTATTTTTACCGGTTTGTGGGGGCTGATTTTTATGCCGCTGCTTGGGGCGGCCATTGGTGAATTTATCGATCACCGCGATTTGCTTAAAAGCGGTAAAGTCGGTTTTGCCACATGGCTCGGAATGATGATAGGGATCGTCATTAAGCTCGGGCTGGCCTTTACAATGATCGGAATTGTAATTGCGGCTCTCGTAATTTGATCGAGACGGCGAGCATCACAGAAAGAATAGATTTTTAAGCCGCTCTCCGTAAGAAGAGCCCGAAGGAACACATATGCCATTACCAAAAGCTCCGGTCGCTAAGGGATCCGTCCTTACCGATATTCCGGCCGAATTGCCGGCTCAGGGGCCTGCCCCGACAGCAGCCCGCGCGCCTCGTAAAACCAAAGCCGCGGCTAAACCTGCTGCAGCCGCGAAAACTCCGCGCACGACCACATCAGTTGAACCGATTTCTGCCAAAGAAGCAAAGCAGGAAGTCAGAGCCGCGGCGCCTGCTGAGAGCAAAGAAGTTCTTAAAGAAACAACGCTGGCGCACAGAAGAAACAAAAATCTCAAGCACGACGGCAAGAACAAACTTTATGTGCTTGACACCAATGTGCTGCTCCATGATCCGACCAGTATCTTCCGCTTCCAGGAACATGATATCTATCTCCCGATGATGACGCTTGAGGAGCTTGATAATCACAAGAGCGGGATGACGGATGTGGCACGCAATGCGCGTCAAGTCAGTCGTACGCTCGACGGCATTCTGCAAAACTTGGAAGGCCCCATTGACAAAGGAATTCCGCTTGAAACACTGAACCACGGTGAAGCAACGGGCCGTTTGTTCATTCAGACCAAGCCCTTTGACGTGAAGCTTCCGATGCTGCCTCAGGGTAAAGCCGACAATCAGATTCTCTCCGTTGTTGAAGGCCTGAAAGAAAGCGTTAAGGATCGGGACGTTGTCTTAGTTTCTAAAGACATCAACATGCGCTTGAAGGCTGCCGCACTCAATCTTGTCGCTGAAGATTATTACAACGACAAGATGATTGAGGACAGCGACGTCCTTTACTCCGGAACCATGAAGCTTCCTGCCAACTTCTGGGACGAACACGGCAGAAACCTCAAGTCTTGGCAAAAAGACGGCCGGACTTGGTATCAGATCGAAGGCTCGCTTGTTCCGAGTTTCCTTGTCAACCAGTTTATTTGGTATGAACAGGAGGGTGCCACACCGTTCTATGCTCAGGTCATGTCGGTCGAAGGCAACCGCGCTACCGTGCGCCTGATTGACGACTATCTCAATCCGAAGCACACCGTCTGGGGCATCAACGCCAGAAACAGAGAACAAGCCTTTGCGCTGAATCTGCTGATGGACCCGAGCATTGATTTTGTGACGCTGCTCGGCCAAGCAGGTACCGGCAAGACACTTCTCACGCTGGCAGCCGCTCTGACTCAGACGATGGAGCAGAGGCGCTTCAACGAAATCATCATCACGCGCGCCACGATCTCCGTGGGTGAAGACATCGGCTTCCTCCCCGGGACTGAAGAGGAAAAGATGGCGCCTTGGCTTGGCGCGATTGACGATAACCTCGAAGTGCTCAACCGAGGCAGCGGCAACGGATCCGATTGGGGACGCAGAGCTTCAGAGGATTTGATTCGTTCCAGAATCCGCATCAAGTCCATGAGCTTTATGCGCGGCCGCACCTTCTTGAATAAGTTCGTCATTATCGATGAAGCGCAGAACTTAACGCCGAAGCAGATGAAGACGCTGATTACACGTGCCGGCCCCGGCACCAAGATTGTTTGCTTGGGCAACATCGCTCAAATCGATACACCTTACCTTACCGAAGGTTCGTCGGGTCTGACGTACGTGGTCGACCGCTTCAAGGGCTGGCCGCATTCGGGTCACATTACCATGCAGCGCGGCGAAAGATCCCGCTTGGCAGATTTTGCAAGCGACGCACTGTAGCGAATTCGTCTTCAAAAAACCTCCCTGAACCGGAGGTTTTTTTATGCTCGTCGAATATAGAGCATTAAGCAAAAACTGTCGGATTAAGCTTTAAATTCGAATGTTTCTATTAAACTCAAAAAATTACTGATAACGAACAAAGAGAAGGTTCAGATGAATAACGATTTTCCCCGCATTAAGCGACTTCCGCCTTACGTCTTTAACATTACGAACGAACTTAAGATGGCAGCCCGTCATCGCGGAGAGGACATCATTGATTTGAGCATGGGCAACCCCGACGGCGATACACCGAAGCACATTGTCGATAAGATGATCGAGGTGGCTCAGCGTCCGGGAACACACGGTTATTCTGCTTCCCGCGGTATTCCTCGCCTCCGTAAAGCAATCAGCGACTGGTACAAGAGACGCTGGGATGTGGATATCGACCCGGATAAGGAAGCCATTGTTACCATCGGCTCCAAGGAAGGCATCGCTCACTTAATGCTTGCAAC
Source organism: uncultured Sutterella sp. (assembly GCA_900554375.1). Lineage (GTDB taxonomy): Bacteria > Pseudomonadota > Gammaproteobacteria > Burkholderiales > Burkholderiaceae_F > Parasutterella. The sequence continues at coordinate 2,764 of USHK01000053.1, read as the reverse complement.
CTGCGACCGAGGTGACACAGTTCTCGTTCCGAATCCGAGCTACCCGATTCATATATATGGTTCGATTATTGCCGGAGCCGACGTCCGCAGCGTCCGTATGGGCCCGGGCATTGATTTCTTCAGTGAATTCGAAAGAGCCGTTACGGAAACCACCCCGAAACCCAAACTCATGATTTTGGGCTTCCCAAGCAATCCTACCGCTCAGTGCGTGGATCTGGACTTCTTTGAAAAACTCGTTGCACTGGCCAAAAAGCACGGCGTCTACATCGTTCACGACTTAGCTTACGCCGACATCGTCTACGACGGCTTCAAAGCGCCTTCCATCATGCAAGTACCGGGTGCCAAAGATGTCGCCGTAGAGTTCTTCACCATGAGTAAGAGCTACAACATGGCAGGCTGGCGTATCGGCTTTATGGTCGGAAACCGTGAACTCGTGAGCGCTTTGACTCGCATCAAGAGTTACCACGATTACGGTACCTTTACGCCAATCCAGGTCGGTGCGATCGAAGCCTTGAACGGTCCGCAGGAATGCGTCGAAGAAGTCAGAAAAGAATACGAACACCGCCGCGACGTGATGGTCAAAGGTCTGCATGACTTGGGCTGGATGGTAGAAAAACCCAAGGCTTCTATGTACATCTGGGCAGAACTGCCCGAGTTCTATAAGTCCATGGGCAGTGTGGAATTCTCCAAGCGTCTGCTGGAAAAAGCTAAAGTGGCCGTTTCTCCCGGCATCGGCTTCGGTGAATACGGCGAAGGCTTTGTACGTATCGCTTTGATCGAAAACGCCGACCGTATTCGTCAGGCCCTTCGCGGTATTCGTCAGATGTTCAAGGAAGACGGTTTGATCCAGCCCAAGACGAAGAAATTCCATCGCCGCTGGAAGGGAGAGCCGGTTGCTGCCGCCCCTGAAAAGAAACCGGCTGCACCGAAGTTTGCCAAGGTTAAAAATATTCCGACCAAGAGTACGAAGAAACCAAAGGCAAAGGCAGTTTCCAAGAAAAAATAGTTAAACGCAAGGAGAGGAAATGGCAACGGAAATCAAAGTCGGTTTGGCCGGTTTCGGTAATGTAGGAAAAGGCACGTACGACATCTTAAAAAGAAACCAATCTTTAATCGCACAAAGGGCGGGTGCACCGATCTCGGTTAAACGTGTGACTGTCCGCAATGTCGAGCGCGTCAAACCTTTAGTCGACGAAGAGGTCATCGTCACGAACGATTGGCATGATCTGGTCAATGATCCGGAAGTCAACGTCGTTGTGGAAGCCATGGGCGGAATTGAGCCCGCAAAATCTTTGATTTTGGCCGCTATCGATGCCGGTAAGCATGTCGTGACCGCGAACAAGGCCCTGCTTGCCGAACACGGCAATGAGATTTTCTCCGCCGCACAAGCTAAAGGCGTCAATGTCGCATTTGAAGCCGCCGTTGCCGGTTCTATCCCGATCGTTAAGGCGTTGCGTGAAGGCTTAGCAGCCAACCGCGTCTCTTCGATCGCGGGCATCATCAACGGAACCTGCAATTTTATTCTCTCCACCATGCGTGATACCGGGCGCAGCTTTGACGATGTCCTCAAAGAAGCTCAGCGCCTGGGTTACGCCGAAGCCGATCCGACCTTTGACATCGAAGGGACGGATTCTGCTCATAAACTGATGCTCCTGTCGGCGATTGCCTTTGGCGTCCCGGTTGATATGACGAAAGTCCATATCGAAGGCATTACCCATTTGGAAGCTAAAGACATTAAATTTGCCGAAGAACTCGGCTATCGCATTAAGCTGCTCGGCATCACGAAGTACACCGATTACGGTATCGAACTTCGCGTCCATCCTGCCCTTGTGCCGACGCGCCGGCTGCTGGCCAATGTGGAAGGTGCGATGAATGCGGTGGTCGTGAAAGGCGACGCCGCTGAAAGTTCTCTCTACTACGGCAAAGGTGCCGGTTCCGAACCGACCGGATCTGCTGTGGTTGCCGACTTGATCGATATCGCACGTACTGCAGAAGTGGCTGTCTCCGAGCGTCCTCGCATGCCGACCACAACGCATAACCCCAAAGCCAAATCTTTTGCCGATTTCGGCGACACGGTTTGCTCTTACTACCTGCGCATCCCCGTTGAAGACAAACCCGGTGTTTTGGCGGAGATCGCCCGCATTTTGGCTGACAACAAGATTTCTATCGAATCTCTGATTCAGAAGGAAGCTCCTTTGGAAGACGCTTCCACTGAAATCATTCTGCTGACGCACAGTACTCGAGAAGCGGATATTCAAAGAGCCATCCGTACGATGCAGCAGCTTGCCAATGTTCGCGGCGCAATTGTGCTTCTGAGAAAGGAAGAGTTACAGTAATGCAATACGTTTCTACACGCGGCGGCGTGCCTGCCGCCTCTTACAGCGAAATTGTCCTCCAAGGTTTAGCTCGCGACGGCGGCTTGTTCGTGCCGAAGGTTTATCCGCAGGTTTCGAAAGAAACATTAAAGAACTGGCGCGGTCTTTCGTACGCTCAGCTGGCGACTGCGGTGACGAGCCTGTTTGCCAAGGATATGCAGCGCTCGGATATTGCTCACCTTTGCGAAACTACTTACACGCCTGAGGTTTATTGTCACGGGCGCGAAGGGACGGACTTCAAGAAAATCGCACCTGTTGTTTGGCTGGAAAAAGACTTCGGCATCCTGGAGCTCTCCAACGGCCCGACGCTCGCCTTTAAAGACATGGCGATGCAGTATTTGGGTTCACTGTTCGAGTTTGTACTCGCCAAAAAAGAGCCTCGCCTGAAC
>USHK01000052.1 GCA_900554375.1 uncultured Sutterella sp. | reverse complement strand
GTCGTAAACCGTGGCATCGATTTTTTCGGCAACGGCTTTTGCTTCTGCAAGCATACTTCCGAAAGCCAGCAATGCTACTCGGGCACCCTTCGGAGCTCCCCCGACGCGCACTAAACGCGCTTTCCCGAGCGGGATTTCATGCATTTCTTTCTCAATAGGAACGCCCGGCCCCTTTCCTCTGGGATAACGAACGACTGCCGGGTGATCCAGTGTGTATCCGGTATAGAGCATCTGGCGGCACTCGTTTTCATCGGACGGAGCCATAATAACTAGGTTCGGAATGCAGCGAAGGAACGACAAATCAAAAGCACCGTGATGAGTGGCGCCGTCTGCTCCGACCAAGCCCCCGCGATCAAGCGGGAATAATACAGGAAGGTCCTGAATCGCCACATCGTGAACAATTTGATCAAATGCTCTTTGGGAGAAAGTCGAGTAGAAAGTACAAACAGGTTTCAGACCTTCAGCGGCCAATCCTCCGGCAAAAGTCGCTGCGTGCTGCTCTGCAATCGCAACGTCAAAAAATCTTTCCGGAAACTCTTTAGCGAAAGCGACTAAGCCAGAACCTTCTTTCATTGCGGGTGTGATGGCGATGACACGAGGATCTCTTCGAGCAATGTCGACGAGCCAGTCACTGAAGACTTCCGTATACGTCTTGGCATGAGGAGAAGGAACAATTCCTTTGCTTGAGTCAAACGGAGAAATGCCGTGATACTTGGTAGGATTGTCAACTGCCGGTGCGTAACCATGGCCCTTTTGTGTCACCACATGGAGAACAAGCGGTCCGTTGAGTTGTTTCATGTTCTGAAGCACCGGAATCAGGACCTCTAAATCATGTCCGTCTATCGGACCGTGATAGTTCAAACCGAATTCCTCAAAAAGCGTGGAATGCGGAGCGACCATGCCTTTACTATATTCCTCAGCTCGCTTTGTTAAATCAAAAAGCTTCGGAAACGGGCGCACAATCGCTTTCCCGATATCACGAGCTTGAGCGTAAAACTGTCCGCTCATAAGCTGTGTGAAGTGATTCTTTAAAGCCCCGACCGGAGGTGAGATTGAACAATCATTGTCGTTGAGAATCACAAGCAAGCGAAGATCTTTCATATCGCCGGCACAGTTCAAGGCCTCAAAAACCATGCCTGCTGTCATGGCGCCGTCCCCGATCACCGCAACGTGGCTTCTGTCCTTCTTTCCTAAGCTTTTTGCTGCAACGGCCATGCCTAAAATCGCCGAAATGGATGTAGAAGAATGCCCGGTTCCGAAACAGTCATAAGGGCTCTCAGAGCGTTTAGGAAATCCGGAAAGTCCTTTGTACTGTCGGAGTGTGGGCATCCGGTCTCTCCGACCGGTCAAAATTTTGTGTGCATAAGCCTGGTGGCCGACATCCCATACCAACCGATCCTCAGGCGTATCAAAAACATAGTGGATAGCGATTGCCAGCTCGACGGTTCCCAGGGAGGAGGAGAGATGTCCTCCTGTCTTGGAAACGTTTTCGATAATAAAACTGCGAAGTTCGTTTGCAAGCTGCTTTAACTCCGGCATCGATAATTTCTTCAAATCCGCCGGAGAATTGATTGTTTCGAGAATGGTAGTCATCGCTGCTTACTTCTTAATGAGTCCTTTTGATAATGAAATCAGCGATTTCGATTAAACGATTTTTGCCTGCCAAATCATCACTGAGCCCTTCAGCGGCCTTGACGGCAATCAAATACTGTTCCTCAGCAAGTGCTTTGGCCTTCTCCAGCCCGAGGAGGCTGACATAAGTCGGCTTGTCTTCCAAGGCGTCTTTACCGGCAGTTTTTCCAAGTTCTGCGGTGTCGCCTACGACGTCCAAAATATCGTCTACGATCTGGAATGCCAGACCGATAGCATTTCCATAAGCTTCAAGCTGCTGAATATCCCGAGCGGTGGGCATTTTTTTGCCCGCATAAGCACCTAGAAGGACAGATGCCTTTAAAAGGGCCCCCGTCTTCATGGAATGCATTAGCCGAAGTTCTTCAATCGTCATTTTTTGGTTGCCGACGACGCTCAGATCGATGGCTTGGCCGCCGCACATACCTCGGGTTGAAGAGGCATAAGCCAAAAGCTCGACGAGCTTGATCCTCTGTTCTGCCGGCAGCTTTGTCCTGACCAGGAACAAGAATGCCTCAGGCTGCAGGGCGTCTCCGGCCAGCATCGCAACCGCTTCACCGTAAGCCGCATGAGTTGTCGGCTTGCCATGGCGAAGCATATCGTTATCCATGCAAGGTAAGTCGTCGTGAATCAAAGAATAAGAATGCACGCATTCGACAGCCAAAGCAGAGAGGTCCAAGTCATCCGAATCTGCTTCGAACATTTGTCCGACGGCATAAACCAGCAGCGGACGGACGCGCTTACCGCCACCGATGACGGAATAGCGCATTGCGGAATGGAGTTTTTGCGGGATGAGGGCTTCCGGAGGAAGATTATTTTCGGCTGCTTTCTCAACTCTCTGCTGGCAAGCCTTCACCCAATCTTTAAAAGCAACAGTCATAACTTCTTAGAAAGGGATTTCGTCATCTTCCTGACGGGAGCGGCGGCGCACCGTAGCTTCTTCCGGTTCATCGTCATCGGAATCATTGCCGAACTTTTGGTCTAACTCACGAACCCTGTCTTCCGCACGTTTTAATAAGTCATTGCAGTGCTTACGCAGTTCAGAGCCGCGGGCATAGGCTTCGACCGACTCTTCCAGAGGCAAACCGCCTTGAGATAAGCGCTGCGACAAGGCTTCCAGCTCCTTAAGAGCCTCCTCAAAAGACAGAGAAGAAATTTCAGGGGCCTTTTCTCCCATTTCCGATAATCCTTATATTTGTTTGTGTCATGAGCATTTTCGCTCATTTAGACATTAGCGAACAACTTTTTGACAATCCTACAGGCTTATCGCGGCAATTATTCGGATTCCACTCAAGCTGAGGCGCCAAATCTCCGGTTTTTCTTCTTTTGATGAAAATTTCTTTCAGGCTCGGAAGTTTACTCATACGTAGCGGCTCAACCTTCAATTATTTGTTATGAAGTCTAAAATCATTGAAACATTTCCAGAGGTTTTTCATGATCTTCACGACTTTAATCGAACCCCGTGAACTGCATACTTTTCTGCTGAATCAAAAAGTAAGCGGTAAGAGCAACATCATTATTCTTGACTGTTCCTGCAGCATCGTCGATCCTGAGCTAGGCAAAAAGCTTTATGCCAAGGAACACATCCCCGGGGCAGTCCTTGTTGACTTTGATCGTTACGTGACAGGAAAGGTCGCTCCCGGGACCGGTCGCCATCCAATGCCCGACAGAGAAACTTTCCGTAAATCTATGGAACATTTCGGCGTTTGCCCGGATCGACAGATTGTCATTTATGACCAAGGCGCCCTCGGCTTTGCAACTCGTTTATGGTACGAGCTTCGGTGGCTCGGTCTGGAGAACGTTTGTGTTTTAGACGGCGGTTTAACCGCATGGAAGGCAGAGAACCTTCCGGTGACAGACAACCCGACGGCACCATTGCAGGATGGTCGGATTCCGGAACTCAAACCACTCGAAATCCCTGTCTGTATGAAAACTGTACTAGACAATCTAAGGACGAAAGAATATCTAGAAGTGGATGCTCGGCCTGCTCTTCGCTTTCAAGGAATCGGAGAAACGATTGATCATAAGGCCGGACACATCCCCGGCGCCGTTAATCGGCCCGGTTCCGAAAACTTCCTTCCGAACGGAAGATTCAAACCTGCTCGGGTACTTCGTGAAGAATTCTTGAAACTGCTGGATGGCCGTTCTCCTGATAAGGTCATCAATTCCTGCGGCTCGGGCGTCAATGCTTCCGTAAACCTCTTTGCAATGGATTTGAGCGGCCTGTTCGGATCAAAGCTGTATACGGGGTCCTGGAGTCAGTGGATTGACGATGATTCCAATCCTATCGCAACAGGAAAATAGCCTCTTAACGTGAAAGCCGCCAAAAGCCTGAAAATTGCGCCTGAGGCGGCTTTATAAAAGGTCAATGTTCGTGAAGCCCTCCGGTAGCGAGCACTGCCATCGCAACACCAACGAGGATAAACAACAATTGAATGTAAAAGCGTTCCGGTTTTTCCTGATGTGCTATTTCCGGCATCAAATCGGATAGGGCGATGTAGATGAAGCTGGCCGCCGCAATCGCAAAAGCATAAGGAACCATCCATTCCACTCGGTCAAGAAGAAAATAACCTGAAATACCACCGAGCATAGATGTCAGTCCGGAAATAATATTCCAGAGAAGCGCTTTTGACCGCTCAAATCCTGAGTGCAGTAAAACCATAAAATCTCCGACTTCCTGCGGAATTTCGTGCGCTAAGATCGCGAGCGCCGTTACCCAGCCAAGGCCGGAGTTCACCATAAAAGCACTGGCAATCAGAATACCGTCGGTAAAGTTATGGAAAGCATCTCCGATTAAAATTGCGTTTCCGGCGCCTGAACTTCTCTTACGTCCCCCTTTTATATATTCGGAAATCGTGTGTTCAGGCGCATTCATATGACCGTGATGCTGGTGACTTAGGGCAAACTCAAGGCAGAAAAGAAATAAAACACTCACTAGAAGCGTCCACCCCACAGACGCCGCATTCTCATGAATTTCAAAGGCTTCCGGCAACAAGTGTGTGAAGGCAACCGTCAGTAAAAGGCCGGCCGAGATACAGAGCATTTTGCTCATGTATCGGTCAAGAAATTTAAAACTAATCAGCCCGGCTAAAACAATGGACAGAATCGACGATAAAAGCGTCGCTGCAAGAATCTGTAAAAGAGTCGTCATCTCATTCCTTCTTCGTGACGATTAATCTAAAACAATCCGTGTATCAAATTCACAAACAACGGTTATTTCGAGCCCGAATGAGAACCGACAAAAAAATTCTCGTCCCAAGATCGGCGGAACGACTGTTCAACAGAGAGCGGAGGCGTCCATCCCAGCACCAGCTGGGCTTTATGAATATCTGCGACCTGACTCTGAAAGAAGAATTCTTCCCAAGCTTGTCGACCAATGTAGCTATTGAACAATCTAACGAGGATCGGCGGAAACGGCCACAACAGACACGGGCGATGTTTAGTTTTAGCCAGCAATTTAAAAATATTAAGGGTCGAAAGTTCTGCTCCGTCGCTGACCAAAAAAGTTTCATTCGCTGCTGCCGGATGTGTCGCACAGCAGATCAGAAAGTCGACTAAATTATCGATGCCGACTAAAGAGCGGTGATTTTTCTTGCAGGACCTCAGCGGAAGCGGCAGACAGTAGTCCACCATGATTTTGACCTCTCCGAAAAGATTCTGACAATCCGGTCCGTAAATAAGCGGTGGACGGACGATCACGATTTCCATGCCCGTCTCTTCTCCGACGCGAGTAAGTTCCTTTTCTGCTTCCAGAAGCGCTTTCCCGACCGGCGACTTCGGACGAGGAAGAGAGTCGGCATAGAAACGTCTGCCGGGCGGCGTTTCGGGACCGTTCACTTGAAGAGAACTTAAAAAAATGAAACGGCTTATCCCTGCGCGGTGGGCTTCCCGCGCCATGTGAACAGTTCCCAAAACATTAATTCTGCGCAGCGCGGATTCATCCAACCAGCCTTCGTGTCCGCGCATTGAGCCTCGAGAAGCACAATGAATCAGAACGTCGCAGCCTTTAAATGCCTCGACATAATCGGGACTTTCCTCCAAACTCCCAAGCCGAACCGTCTCAAAAGACTTGGAGTTCAGAATAGAACCTCTGCGGGCAGCGGCCCGCACGGTAAATTCTTTTTTCCGATTCAACAAAGCCAGCACCAATGCATTTCCGATATAACCGTTGGAGCCGGTCACCAATATTTTTTTCATAAACTTATTTCGCCGCGCAAGGTCTTAAGTTTAATTCGTAATTGGAATTGCGTAATGCAGATTAAGTTGTCCATAGTTTTGGACGCCGGTTTTGTCCTATTTTTGGGGCGCTGAACGCCAATTTTACTTTTCGATGATTAGACTGATATATCTTCCGAGATTGTTCTCAAACTAAATATTTTTAAAGGACGCGACAATGGATTTCGTAAAGCTTTCCGAACAGCGTTTTACCGCTAAGAAGTTCGATGTCAACAAAAAGATTCCTGCCCATGACATCGAAAAATTAAAGAAAATTCTTCAGCTATCCCCTTCTTCCGTCAACAGCCAGCCGTGGGTCTTCCTTTGGGGTTCCAACGAACAGTCTAAGAAACGTGTCCGTCCTGCAATTGCCGACTTTAACTGGAACCGTATCGACACTTGCTCCGATTTCGTTGTCATCGCTGTTAGAAAGAGTTTGGATGACAAATTCCAGCATGCTCTGCTTGACCAGGAAATCAAAGACGGCCGCATTGCCAACGAGCAAATCGCCAAAGAGTGCTTTGAATCCAGAAAGTTCTTTATTGATCTCCGTGAAACGGCCGGTCAAACGCTTAACTGGGAAACAAAACAAGCTTACATCGCCCTGACTACCCTTCTCTACGGCGCAGCTTCCCTCGGCATTGACTCCACTCCGATCGAAGGTTTTGATGAAGATAAAATGGACAAGCTTCTGAATCTCGACAATTACGGCCTCCATTCCGTTCTTATCGTAACTCTGGGCTACGACGCTGAAGACGACCACAACCATACTCGTCCGAAATCTCGTCTTGAACAAAGCAAGATTTTCTTTGATCTTGATAAATTCCCCGGCTAAAACCTAATGATTTTGCCGCGACCGCCTTACGAGGCGGTTTTGTTTTTTCAGTGCTTTGATACTTTTCGCTTCTTGGGTAAAACTTAATGCTCGTTTTCTCGACTTCCATTGAGAGCGAGCCTCTCAGATAATAAATTCACCACTATTACCCAAGGAACCGATGTTTTTAAGGCGATTCGCGTTTTCTTTTTGCGCAGCTCTTCTTCTTGTTCATCCGCTTCATGCGGAGGAGCAGACACAGCTTCGGGAAGTAAGAGTCGCCTACATTGGCGTGCTGCCTTCGGAAACCACTGAGCATGCCGTTTATCCGACTTTCGATTTTCTGAAGTCTCAGCTGGGAGATAAGTATCGGTTTAAGCTTTTTGATATTTCCAATCACGATTTCTTAGAAGAAATCAATGTGCTTAAACCTCATCTGCTCTTTGCACCCAGTGAGATTTATCTTCAGCTCGCTGCGATTCCTCAGTTAAATGCTCACGACATCGCGGCGCTGAAGTCCGTTTTTTCATCCAAAACGAGTGCTTCGGTCGGCTCTGTTTTTATCGCCCGTGCCGATAGAAACGACATCAACACCATTGCTGATATGAAAGGCAAGAGGGTCGCGGCTGCAAATAATGAAAACCTCAGCGAATGGTGGGCCGCTTTAGGCGAATTGAAGGAGCGGGGCTACGCTCCGGATCGCTTCTTCGGGAGCGAAAAATTTACGCGAGAACGTCATCTCGGAGCCTGTCTCTTATACACATCTCCGAGCCCACGAGACGCTCATGAATCTCG
>USHK01000051.1 GCA_900554375.1 uncultured Sutterella sp. | reverse complement strand
TCTACACGTAAGGAGTCGTCGGCAGCGTCAGATGTGTATAAGAGACAGGCTATGGTGTTTCGGTTGAGCTCTGCTGTTCCATCTTCGTCGTTCTTTCCTATCTCGGCTGGGTTGCCGCTCAGGTTGCAGCGCTCGGACTCGTTATACATCTTCTGACCGAAGGTTATGTTTCGGTCAGCAATGCAATGATCGTCGGAACGATTGTGGTTCTGATTTACACAGTTTTCGGCGGTATGTGGTCAGTGGCTTTGACCGACTTTTTCCAGATGATCATTATCGTGATCGGTTTGGTACTGGTGGCTTATTTCGCCGGATCCATGGCCGGCGGCCCCGGGAAGGTGACCGAATACGCCGTCCAAAATGACCTTTTCAGAATCCTGCCTGAAAACAATTTCAAATCGTGGATGTTCTGGATTTCAGCCGCCATCACAATGATGATCGGTTCTCTGCCTCAGCAGGACGTTTTCCAGCGCGTAATGTCTGCGAAAAGCGAAAAAATCGCCTGCTACGGTCCGATCTTAGGCGGCTCTTTTTATCTGCTGTTTGCCTTCGTTCCGATGTTTATCGTCATTGCTGCGACAGTCGGCGCGCCGGAACTTGCTTCTAAGCTGATGGCTGATGCTCCTCAGGAAATCCTGCCGACCTTCATTAAGGAATACATGCCCTTGTGGCTCAGAATTATGTTCTTCGGAGCGGTATTGTCCGCCGTGATGTCGACGGCTTCTGCCACGATGCTGGCGCCGACAACCACCTTCGTAGAAAACGTTTTGAGAAACCTGATGCCTTTGAGCGACCAAAGAGAGCTGAAAGCGATGCGTATTTCTCTTGTGGTGTTTGCTATCGGCGTTCTGACTTACGCGCTCCTCATGGAAGGCACTCCGATCTACGAACTTGCGGCAATGGCTTATCAGTTCCCGGTTATCGGCGCCTTCTGGCCTTTGACTCTCGGCCTATACTGGAAACGTTCAACAACCTTAGGCTGCTGGCTCTCTATCATCGCGGGTTCCGCCGTTTGGATTGTTCTCTCGTTCACAGGGCTCGGGGAGGAATTCCCGGCGCTGCTCGGCGGCTTCCTGGCTGCCGGACTCGGTCAGGTCATCGGATCTCTTCTCCCGCTTCGGGCTAATCGCGAATGCGTTCGCAATTCGCAGGAAAACAAAGACAAGTATCTCTATATTGCTCAATAACCCTAGTTCTTCTTTATATGAATATCGTTATCTTGGCAGCCGGCCTCGGCAAAAGGATGTATTCGCATCTGCCTAAAGTTCTTCAGCCGGTTGGCGGCAAAGCTATGCTCAATCACGTTGTTGAAGCCGCTCGAAAGCTTCCGGATGCCGGAAAAATTATCGTTGTTGTCGGGCACGGCGCAGAGGCGGTCAAAGAAGCAATGGCTGATCAGCCCGTCACGTTCGTCCTGCAAAAAGAGCAGAAAGGAACGGGACATGCCGTACAGCAGGCATTAGGTGCAATCAATCCGGAAGAACCTACGCTGATCCTTTACGGAGATGTGCCGCTGATTTCTACAGAAACTCTTTTGGCCCTTGCAAAAACCGCCGGCGACGGATTTTCTCTTTTGACGATTGAGCTCGATAATCCGAAAGGCTACGGACGCATCTTAAGGAAAGAGGGAAAGGTGATCGGCATCGTGGAAGAAAAAGATGCCTCAGAGGATCAGAGAGTCATTAAGGAAGTAAACACGGGCTTTATGGTTCTTCCTTCCAAAGAGATGAAGCGCTGGCTCGGCAGCCTCAAAAACGACAATAAACAGCAGGAATACTATTTGACGGACTTGGTTGCTATGGCGGCAGCTGAAGGCCATGAGATTAAAACGTTTAAAGCTCAGGATGCTTGGGAAGTCGAAGGTGCTAACAGCAAAGTTCAGCTTGAGAGCTTGGAGCGCGCATATCAGCTTCGCCAGGCAAAAGAACTGCTGGAGAAAGGCGTCCGCCTGGCCGATAAGAACCGCATCGATATCCGCGGAACATTAACTTGCGGTAAAGATGTTTTTATCGATGTCGGATGCATTTTTGAAGGAGATGTGGTCCTCGGAGACAATGTGAGCGTGGGCCCCTATTGCGTCATCAAGAACGCAAAAATCGGCAGCGGAACGGTCATCGATGCTTACTCACACTTTGATCAGGCTGTCGTCGGAGACACGGTCAAAATTGGTCCTTTTGCGCGCCTGCGTCCCGGAACTGCTTTGTCCGATGAAGTCCACATCGGAAATTTTGTAGAAATTAAGAAAAGCGAAATCGGCAAGGGCTCGAAGGTTAATCACCTTACTTATATAGGTGATACAACGATGGGCTCCGGTGTCAATATCGGAGCGGGAACCATTACCTGCAATTACGACGGGGCCAATAAATTTAGAACCGTTATTGAAGACGACTGTTTTATCGGAAGCGACACGCAGCTGGTTGCGCCCGTAAAAGTCGGTAAAGGTGCGACGGTTGGCGCAGGAACGACAGTGACGAAGGACGTCAACGAAAACACACTTGTTATCAGTCGCGTGAGACAAACAGAAATCAAGGGCTGGAAACGCCCGGTTAAAAAGAAATAAGGATTATTAAACTATGTGCGGAATTGTTGCCGGCGTCAGCTATAGAAACATCGTCCCGATTCTGACAGAAGGTCTTCGTCGCATGGAGTACCGTGGATACGACTCCTGCGGTGTCGCAGTCGTTGATGACGGCGAACTGAAACGCTCTCGAACCGTTAAACGCGTTCAGGATCTGATCAGACAAACGGAAGAAGATGAGGTCAAGGGGTCTACGGGTATTGCTCACACCAGATGGGCAACGCACGGAGCACCTGAAATTCGTAACACGCATCCGCTTTTTTCAAATAATCAAATTGCCGTGGTTCACAACGGCATTATTGAAAATTACGCGTCCCTGAAAGAAGAGCTCATCCACAAGGGCTATGAATTTGTCAGCCAGACAGATACCGAAGTGATTGCTCATTTAGTTCACTTTTATTACAAAGGTGACTTGCTGGAAGCCGTAGAAAATGTTTTACAACGTATTCGCGGTGCTTTTGCTTTGGCCATCTCTTGTAAGGATGAGCCGGGTCGTATCGTCGCAGCGCGTGTCGCAGCGCCTCTTGTCATTGCGTTAGGGGAAAACGAAAACTTTGTTGCTTCCGATCCGATGGCTTTGGCCGGCGTCACGGACCGTTATATTTATTTAGAAGACGGTGATGTTGCTGACGTTCGTCAGCAGTCCGTTGAAATCTACTCTCTTCAGGACGACCAGTTTGTCAGAGCTGAGCGTTCCGTCTCCGTTGTTCAAGGATTCAGTCAGAACATTGCGCTCGGCCCCTACACGCACTACATGCAGAAGGAAATCTTCGAGCAGCCTCAGGCCATTTCCGATACCTTGGAAGGGGTCGTCGGTATTTCCAGCTCTATCTTCGGGCACGAAACGCCTGCTATGTTTAAGCGCCTCAAACGCGTCCTGATTCTTGCGTGCGGCACGAGTTATTACGCAGGCATGGTCGCTAAGTACTGGCTGGAATCTCTCGCAAAAGTTCCCTGTGACGTAGAGATCGCCAGCGAATACCGTTATCGTGAATCCGTTCCCGATAAAGATACGCTGGTTCTTACGATCTCCCAGTCCGGAGAGACGGCTGATACGCTCGCCGCATTAGAACATGCAAAGAGTCTGGGTATGGACATGACGATGACGATTTGCAATGTCGCAACGAGCGCAATGGTGAAAAGAACTCGTGCTCATTACATTACACGCGCGGGTGTAGAGATCGGTGTTGCCTCTACAAAAGCCTTTACAACACAGCTGGCTTCGCTTTTCCTTATGACCTCGGCAATTGCCAAAGAAAAAGGTCTGCTGTCCGAAGAGGAAGAAAAGGCTCGCTTGAAAGATATGCGTCATCTGCCGGAGGCAATGCGTGCAATTCTCGAAAAAGAAAACGAGATCAAAGAATGGGCTTCTGTCTTTGCGCAGAAGAACAACGCTCTGTTCCTCGGACGCGGAATGCACTATCCGATTGCCCTGGAGGGCGCTTTGAAGCTGAAAGAAATCAGCTATTTGCATGCAGAAGGTTATCCGGCCGGTGAGCTCAAACACGGACCGCTGGCACTGGTGGATGCTGAAATGCCGGTGGTTACCGTTGCTCCCAATGATGAGTTGTTGGAAAAACTCAAAGGAAATATGGAAGAAGTTCGTGCACGTAAAGGCGAGCTGTTTGTGTTCTCAGACCAAGGATGCAATATTCAGCCCTCTGAAGGTATGCACGTTATTCAGCTTCCGGAAAATTACGGCGTTCTTTCTCCGATTCTCCATGTTATTCCTCTCCAGCTGCTTGCCTATCACACGGCAATTGCAAAGGGAACAGATGTGGATAAGCCGAGAAACCTTGCTAAGAGCGTGACGACTGAGTAATCGACTCGTTTTGAACTCAAATGCAAAAAGCCGGCATCGAGCCGGCTTTTTGCTGGGTAACGTGCTTAGGAACCCGCAATGAAGGTTCGGATACCGGATCCGATGAACTGCACGCCGATACAGATGAGCAGGAACCCCATCAATTTAGTCAGCACGGCGGTGCCCGAAGGTCCTAAACGGCCTGAAATGTAATCTGCCGAGCGCAGGACGATCCAAGTCACCGCGCAAGTTAAAACAATGGCGACGCCGGTCATGAAAAACGCGCCGGCCATATCCATAACATTGGGAAGTTCAGCGATTTCGGAAGCAATACCGATAACGACGGCGATCGTACCGGGACCGCTGATGCCCGGCATGGCGATGGGGAAGAAGGAATAGTCATCCTTGTCGCGACGCACAACCGGCGCACCGCCTTGGTCTCGAGAGCCGAAGAGCATCTGGTAGCCGATGATACCGACAACAAAGCCGCCTGAAATTCGCAATGCACCGTAGGAGATGCCGAAGAAGACGAGCAATAGGTTTCCCGCGGCCAAGCTGACAAGCATGATGGCAGCAGCATAATAACAAGACCAGTTAGCCTGTTTTTTTCGCACATCCAAGGACATGCCCTGGGTTAGGCTAATAAATAGTGGAATCTTGGAGAGCGGGTTTGTAATAACAATAAGACTGACAAATCCGCCGAAGAGGTATTGCAAGTAAAAAGAATCGAGCATGACCCGAAAATTGAGGTAACTAAAAAATAAGCTGAATGATAAGACGACTCAAGGAATAAAAAATGATTTTCTAGGGATAACGCCTAAGGAAGCTGAACTGATTTTCTAGAGTTCTTATTTTAAGATTCAGCGGCCTCGTACAACCTCAGCTGCTTAGGATTCTGCTACTTTGACTTTGAGATATTTAATAAAAATGTCGGCGCAGAGACGAACCTCGTCGCCGATAATTTGATCGTTTAAAGGGACAGAGACGCCGCAGAGGCGTTTCATATAGAGGTCAGCTTTGAGCATCTCAATGTAATGTTGAGCCAGAGGTTTAAGCTCCTCCAAACTTAACGGGAGCTTGTTCTCAAGCACCTTGGCAAAGCAAAGATAGCTTAATTCTGCACCTTCGGTGTAATACCAGTTTCCAATATCCGGATCTTTGGCGGCTTGAGAAAAGATTAGGCGCGAAGTGTTAACGGCCCGATCATCCAAGATGGAGGTCAGGAAGACGTTACCGAACACAATTAACTCTTCTTCCCAAGGACGAGACTCGTCGTAATGTTCGGCATAAGCGAAATAGACCTCTTCCACCAAACTCTTCAGGCACGCAAGAAAAAGGCCTTTCTTTGATCCGTATAAGGAATAGATAGTCGAACGGGAGCCGCCGGCGTCCAGAATGATTTTTTCTAAAGAAGCTCCCTCGTACCCGTGCTCCAGAAATACTTTAATCGCCGTGTTTAATAGTTTTTTTTGGCGATCCTCTCCTCGTTTAGTTTTGGGAGTGTTACTTTTCGGAACGATTTCGGTCTTCATTTTGAGAGCTCTGTGTGTTGCATCACTGAATGTACTGTACCATACGGTACGTTATTTTAAGGGTAACAATATGAAAAGACGTCACTTCGGGCTAAGCCTTATTTCTATGCTGTTAATGACTCAGGCTCCGGCTTTTGCTCAAGAGAAGAAAGAAATTTGTTTAGTGGTTCCATTTCCTCCGGGAGGAGGCGGAGACAATCTCGCTCGATCCGAAGTTGAATATTTATCTAAAAATTTAGGAAGCACGGTATGGATCGCCAATCGCCCGGGGGCCGGCGGAAATATTGGCACAAACTCAGTTGTTCAGGCTGCTCCCGACGGCAAAACGTTCGGATATGTCACCAACGGAATCTTCTGCGTCAATCCGCTCCTTTATAAGACGACTAATTTCGATCCTATGAAGGATCTGATTCCCGTCGGTCAGCTATCTAAGATCGGTTTGATCATGGTATTAAATCCGAAAGCTCTTCCTGGCGTGACGGATTTGACTTCTTTAATAAAGTACGCTAAAGATCATCCCGGCGAAATTAATTTCGCTTCTTCCGGTGTAGGGACAACCAGCCATCTTGCAGGGCAGTATTTTGCTCAGGTAACCGGTATAAAACTTACACATATTCCGCACGCAGGCGGTGCTGCGGCTCTGGTTGAAGTGCTAGCCGGTCGTATTCCTTTCATGATTGATGTGAGCAGCAACGTACTTCCTCATATTAGAAAAGGAGCATTAAAGGCTCTTGCCGTTACAACTCCTGAACGTCTGTCGGCTGCTCCTGAAGTTCCGACGATGAAAGAAGCGGGGGTCGATGGATATGAACTTTACGCTTGGGACGGCTTCGTGCTTCCGAAGGGAACTCCTTCCCCTGTCGTAGAAAAATTCTCAAAGGCCATTAAAGCGTTAAGAAATTCGGATGATGCCAAACAAAAAATATTGAAACTCGGTGCTGAGCCGGTATTTTCGGGTGCTGATGAGTTTGCTGAATTTATTGCTGCAGAAAAACCGAAATGGAACTCGCTTGTTTCTGAAATTAAGGCAGATAGCCACTAAAATTTGCCCATTATTTACGTATTGAGGAATTAAAAATGCAGCCGCTGTTGGATACGTCCCATCTTCCCCGCGTTCCTGAATGGAAAAAAGCCGGAGATTTTGAAGATATTCTTTACGAGAAATCGGAAGAAGGGATTGCCAAAATTACGATTAATCGTCCCCAGGTGCGTAACGCATTTCGTCCGTTGACTGTGAGAGAGATGGAAACTGCTCTGGCAGACGCTCGTGATGACGAAAACATCGGAGTCATCATCCTTACCGGACAAGGAAAGGACGCTTTCTGCTCCGGCGGAGACCAAAAAGTTCGAGGCAACGGAGGTTATGTCGGCGGAGACGGCGTCCCCCGTCTGAATGTTTTGGATTTCCAGCGTCAGATCAGAACCTGCCCGAAACCTGTTATCGCTATGGTTGCAGGTTGGTGCGTCGGCGGAGGCCATGTTCTTCATATGATGTGTGATCTTACGATTGCGGCTGACAACGCACGTTTCTGTCTCTTATACACATCTCCGAGCCCACGAGACGCTCATGAATCTCGT
>USHK01000050.1 GCA_900554375.1 uncultured Sutterella sp. | reverse complement strand
CGAGATTCATGAGCGTCTCGTGGGCTCGGAGATGTGTATAAGAGACAGCAGTTGGCCTATGGGGACAGAGGCGCCGGATCTGTTATTCCTCCGAATGCAACATTGATTTTTGAAATTCAATTGCTCGGAGTTAAAGATAACGGTAAATGGCAGCTCGAAGAGGATGTCATTACTCCGGTTTCTGCGCCGGATGTGAAGCCATAAACCCACAGAATTGAGAAAGGCCGCTTGGAGTGAAACTCTGAGCGGCTTTTGCCGTATTTAGGCAGCTGTGAGAGGTTTGGTCGCAGCTGCGTTTAGCAAGTTCCTAGGAGTGATCAGAGATAGATGACCTTGAGGTGCCTTTAGGTCAAGGTCTTCATAATCAGAAGGCCGCTGAATTTTTTCCACTGCTTCTCAGGCTGAAGCTCTTTTTGCATCCGAGGCAAACCATAAGTAAACGCCTGTCGCAACGGTGATAACAGAAATTATCCAAAAACCGGTGACGAACTCTCCTAAGTGATGTCCGAGAAAGCCAAAGAGCATTGGAAGGAATATCGCTCCGAGGAAAGAAAAGAAATCCACTCCGCCTGTAGCCTCTGCAACTTTTCCTTCAGGCGCCCAGGCCGCGATTTGAGCAAAGAACACACCGCTCCAGCCTTGTGTATTGATTCCGATGAGCAGGCAAAGCCCGAGAACTAAAAAATCAGGAGTGTTTTGATCGATGAAACCCAGCATTGCAGTAAACAACCCCATCAAAACACCGATGAGAGCAAGTACTTTGCGCGAAGATCCGAACTTCTGCGCTGCTGCACCCCAGCCGATTCTGCCGAAAATACCTCCGAAATTGCTTGTCGCTAACGCAGCACCCGCAAAGACCAAAGAAAATTTTTGATCATCCAGAAATACGACCAGGTAGGCTAGGACTGACATTTGGATGCCTTTGTAGAAAATGCTGACGACAGACAGCCGAGTCAATAGTTTGGAATTCATTACAAGCTTCAAACTGTCAGCCAGGTGATCCAGAGAAATAGGTTCGTCTTTGAATTGGTAAGAACTGTCCTGAGATTTTTTGATAAAGGCACTCCACAATCCGACGATGACGGCCAAGCACACTACAAAAGCCAAACCGACGCGCCAGCCGAAATGACTTGTCAGAAGCGGAATCACTAATCCGGACAGCGCCATTCCGATAGGCCCGGAACATTGCTTTAGTGAAAAGATAATGTTGTAGTCTTTCTTGTCTACTTGGCGGCTTAACATCGTATTGATGGCCGGCATCAGCGGACCTTTTGCCAACCCCAAAAGAAACGCCGAAAACAGGACCACAGTTTCCCAAGGACTCATGCACAGGAGGATCGCACCGGCAGCAAAAAAGAGAGCCCATTCGGAAATATGAGCCGGTCCGAATCGGCGGATGAAATTTCCTCCGCAAAGCGAAGAGAGGCAGGCTCCTACGTAAAGCCAGCCGATATAAAGGCCGGCAAATGTACTGTCGGCGCTCAACCCTCGAGCTACTTCCGGAGCGATACTGGCCACAGCAGTTCCCATGAGGGAGGAGACCATTTGGATGGCTATCGCTCCGAGGAAGGCTTGAAGCCCGAGCCTGGTTAGATTAAGCATTATGCCTCCTATTTTTTTTTCCATCCATTCAACAGAATAATTTCCTGCGCTCTCAAATGCGCTTACCACTTTCATTATGGGAAGAACATTTTGCCCCCGGATTCACCAGATAGGTTCCTGTTTTAATTCTTAGAAGGTGGCTTTTCTGTCACGCATATTCCTAAGAGTCGCTTTATGCGCCTAAAACCTCTTTCGGAGAAAGAGCAAAACCAAGCTGTACTCCTTTTAGCAACGTCCTTAAAGCAGAAACCCGCCGAGGCAACTTCGACAACAGACCACGGCTGCCGGGAAAGCGGAAGAAACCTTTTTCGCTATGGAGAGGCGGTCAAGAAAAGAATGATTACTGTCTAAAGAAGGAAGGAGTTGTGCTCTTTTTCGTAACCGATAGACGTTTCGAGGCCGTGGCCGGGATACACCGTCGTGTCATTCGGTAGAGAGAAGAGCTCCGAGCGGATCGAGGTCACAAGCTGTTCATGACTGGAAAACGGGAAGTCTGTTCTGCCGATGGATTCTAAGAAAAGCGTATCTCCGACAAAAACGCTCTTTTCTTTCTTAAAGTAATAAGCGACAGAGCCGGGAGTGTGCCCGGGAACGCTTAAGACTTTGCATTCAAGTCCTGCAAATTCCGTCTTATTCCCCGGCTCAATGCTGACGGATTCAAATTTTGGGACCGTTGGAAAACCGGAAGATCCGCCTTGCCCAAGAACAGTGGTGGCGAGGACTTTGTCTTTTTCAGGCGTATAGACCGTTGCATGCGTATCGGCAGCCAAAGCGGCAACACCGTAGAGGTGGTCAAAGTGCATATGCGTGATGCAGATTGCCTTGAGCTCCAAACCGTGTTCTTTGAGATATCTGCTCACCGGAGCAGGATCACCGCCGACGTCTATAGCAACAGCCTGATCATCGTTGCTAACAACATAGCAGTTAGTTTCTAAAGGCCCGAGAGGAAAAACGGCAACTGACATAATGCGCCCCACAAAAGAAAGTGTCTTGATTATAGGAAGGAGGCGCTGCACACCTCAAAGCCCCGACTCACAACGGACGCAAAGAAAAAGCCTCTGAGAAGAAAGCTTTTTAAAGGAATCGGAAAGTTGCGGCTTAGCAGCGAACGGCCTCGAAACGGAGTTCCGGACTAAGAATTTGGCGCTGCTCATCAATGAGCGGAAGATCTAGGGCTCCGCTCTCCATATGAGAAACCAATCCGTACAGCGTATTGACGGCTGCCTCTAAAGCGGCTTTATCAGATTTAGTTTTGAGATACGTGCCTAAAGCGATGGAAGAGAATGTGTCGCCCTGTCCGTTAGGAGTCGGTTTTCGTTCCACAAGAGGTGTTCTGACAACCCAGGCGTCATCCTTGGTAACCGCTAAAGTTTCGACTGAGCCAGCAGGTACATCCGGTGTCAGCAGACTTGTCACAAAGGTGACGCGGCAGCCTTTGTCAGTAAAAAGCTCGCGAGCAGTGTCGACCGCTTCCTGACGGCTTCTCATCTTTCGTCCGCTCAAAAGTTCCAGTTCAAACTGATTCGGCTTGGTCATATCAGCCAAACCGTTGAGGAAATGCTCTTTCATGAACTGAGGAATATCCGGGCGGACAAAAACACCGGTATCCGTGTCGCCCATAACCGGGTCGCACAGCCAAATGGCATTAGGGTTGGCGGCTTTAATTTCAGTAGCCAGGTCCAGCACTATTCCTCCGATACTGGCGTCACCCAAATAGCCTGAAAGAAGTCCTTCAATCTTGGGCATGAGGCCGCGCTCTCGAATGCCGAGGATAATTTCGCGGATAAGCTCTGCGGTAAAAACCTGACCGCGAAATGTCGGGTGGCCCGTGTGATTGGAAAATTCAACCGTGTTGACAACGATCGGAGTAAAACCCAAAAGCTGCAGCGGAAAAACAGCGGCAGAATTACCGACAAAACCGTATGCAACGTGTGACTGGATCGTTAACACATAACGAGACATTGAATCCTCCTAAAAACAGCCTAATAGTCCCATGACTCCCCCAATCATAATTAAAAGAATGAGAGGAACGTGTGTTTTCCAAACAATAATTGTGACGGCGCCGGCCCAGGCCCAGACGCGCCAATTATCCAGCTGGTTTCCCAAAAGAAGATAAGCGGTGGCAAATAAAAGCCCCACGGCAACCGGCGCCATGCCGGCTTTGTAAGACTTAACAAATACTGAGGAAGCGTGCTCGCGAATGTATCTTCCCGCAAGCACGGCAATCAGCGAGAAGGGAATGGAAGTTCCTCCGAAGGTAGCCAGCGCCCCTAAAGGCCCTGCAGCTGCCCAGCCAAGCACTGCCGCGACCAGTACATTCGGTCCGGGCAGGGATTGACCGAAAGCAACAGTTTTGGCGAAAGTCTCGGGTGTCAGCAGTCCGGCAGTATCTACAAGGTAGGAGTACATGCCGGGGAGCGTTGCCATGAAGCCGCCGATCGCGATCAGCGAAAGCAGCATGAAGTGGAAGAATAATCCGGCAAATAAGACAGGCGTCATGAAGCGCTCCTTTCTTTAATGAAGCGGTACCAGGCCCAGAAGGAGAGAGGAATGCCCACGATCGGCAAAATGTAGACCATCGAAATCTTTAGCACACCGACCGTGATGAATGTGATGACCAAGCCAAGAATCCAGACCGGAGGCGTAATAATGTTTTCTTTGCAGTTGTAAAGCAGCTTCATGGCAGCGCCTGCGACCATACCTGAGGCAGAAGCGGCCATACCGACAAGAGCGTCGGACACCCACTTGTTTTCTGCGTACTGCTGGTAAAAGACAAAAACGGAAAGCATAAGCGCGGCAGGAAGCGTAATCATGCCGAGAAAGGATGCCAGCGCACCTCTCCATCCGAAGTGTCTGTCTCCGACCATGATGGTCAAAATCATAATGTTGGGTCCCGGAAGGACCTGGGAGACGGTGAGGAGATCAAGAAATTCGGACTGCGTGAGCCACTTCTTTTGATCAACTAAGAACTGCTGAGCAATAGCTGTAGAGCCGCCGAAGGCCTGCATAGCCATCAGCGTAAAAGAACAAAAAAGATCCCAGCAATTTTTTGGTTTGTTAGGTGCGGAAGATTTGTAATTCGCGTTGGAGGTCATAAGAGTTCAGCCTTTTTCAGCCATTCTAAGCGTCAAAAAAGCTGTAACTTCTTTTGCCGGAACTTATTGAGAGCGGATGCCGATTTCGGCAAGGAGGGCTTTTGTCTCTTCGACCGGCAGCCCGATGACACCGGTGTAAGAGCCTTCCACCTTCTCGATGAATTTGCCCGCTAAGCCTTGAATGCCGTAACCGCCCGCTTTATCAAAGGGCTCGCCGGAGGAGATATAAGCACGGATCTCTTCATCGTTCAACCGACGAAACGTGACGAATGTCTTTGTCATGGTTTCTCTCGGTGTGCCGCCTCTATCGACCAAACACACAGCGGTCAGGACTTCGTGGGTTTGCCCTGAGAAGTCCTTGAGAAATTCAAAAGCTTCGTTTTCGTTTGCCGGTTTGCCGTAAATTCTTCCGTTTAACGCAACAGTGGTATCAGCAGCGAGGACAGGAAGTAAAAGGTCACGTTTATTCTCTACTACCTTGCGGCCCCACTTAGCCTTTTCCTTCGTAACGCGTTTCACGTAGGCTTCCGGCGTTTCGCCAGGAAGGACTTCTTCGTTGACGGAATCAGGCGCAGCGCTTAAAAGGACATCAAAGTTAAAACCGGCTTCTTTTAAAAGCTCCCTCCGGCGAGGAGACTTAGAGGCAAGATAGAAGTCCATGGTCACGCCCGATGATAAGGATGGTTGTGAAGCAAAGACCAGCTGCGGTAGATCTGTTCTAAGAGCAAAACGCGAGCCATGGCGTGCGGCAGAGTAAGCGAAGAGAGGCGAAGCATAAAGTCAGCCTCGGCCTTAAGTCCCGGATCAATGCCGTCGGCGCCCCCGATGATGAAAACTATCGGTCGTCCCTGGTCTCCCCACCGGTTGATTTGCTGAGCCAGTTTGGTACTGGTGGGATCAGCGCCCCTTTCATCCATAACGACCTTGATGGCGTCCTTCGGAAGCGCGGCGCGAATCCTTTCAGCTTCTGCCAGCATGACCTTCGGAATGGTGCGGGTATTTCTGTCTTCGGCCTTGACCGTCTTCAGTTCTACCTTCCAGTCGGAGGGAAATCGATGAAGATAGTCTTCGCACGCTTCATCTGCCCACTTGGGCATTTTGAGGCCGACGGCAACGACTGAAATTTTCATGGCAAATCTATTCGGAATCTTCTTCTTTGGTTTCCTGTTCAAGAAGCTTCATGCGGACAGGGTGAGCGCCCCAGAGTTCTTCGAGGTTGTAGTAGGCGCGAAGAGCAGGCTGCATGATGTGAACAATGGCGCTTCCGCAGTCGACCAAAACCCATTCTCCGGTTTCCAGACCTTCGATGCCGACGGCGTCTCCGCCGTTTTCTTTAACTTCCATGAACACATGATGGCCCAGGGCACGAGTCTGACGGTTAGAGTTAGCGGTTGCCACAATAACGCGCTCAAACAAAGCGGTCTGTTTAGAGGTGTTGAAAATCTTAATGTCTTGAGCTTTGACGTCTTCAAGGGCGTTAACGATCACTCTTTGTAACTTACGAATATCCATAAAACTTTCTCTTACTTAGTTAGCGGTTAATTGTACTCAGTCAAGTACTTTTCAACAGCAGAAAGTCTTCTTTTCGGGCCGGAAAACACAAAATTATGCAAATATCCGAGGATCGCGTTTTCTTTTTCGGTCGGATCGTTTTTTACAATTTAAAAGATCTGAACTAACAACTCTACGAAAAATGTTCCTTTTTTGGCCGAGCCTGTTTTTGGCGATTTATGTCGTTTGCAGCGGTGTGCTGCCGCTAAAGATTCATTGGTTTTGGAAACTTTTGTCAGCGGCGGTCGTTCTGCTGATTTCCATGAAGTACATGGCCTACACCATGAACGGAGGCACATTCTTTGAGCCCGCAGTCAAGGGCGCATGGATGCTGACCTGGGAGGCCCTGTACGGAGCACTTATTCTTGCGGCATTTTTGCTTCTGCTGAAGGACATTTGTTCTCTCGGACTTTGGCTGCTCGGCACTTTCGGCGTAAAAACCGGCTTTAGCTTTAATCGGCTCATTTTTATCCTTCCGATTTTTGTTGTTTCCGTCGCGTGCGGCTTCTGGGGAATGTATGAGGGCATCAAGGTTCCTGAAGTAAAGACCGAGACCATTGTCTTTAAAAATCTTCCTGCTCAATGGAAGGGAACCAGGATTGCGCTGCTGAGCGACCTGCATGTCGGGCCTATCCAGGGCAAAGAATGGCTTTCCGAGATCGTGAAGCGGACTAACGATTTAAATCCCGACATCGTGATGATCACAGGTGACTTTATCGACGGTCGGGTCAAAAAGCTGCTTCCCGAGCTTGAACCTTTGAAGCAGTTAAAAGCTAAATACGGCGTTTACGCCGTACCGGGCAACCACGAGTACTACTCTGTCTATCAAGAATGGATGGCCGCTTTGCCGACACTGGGGATTAAAGTGCTGCGCAACGGCAGCGACGTACTGACCAAGGATGGAGCATCTTTAGTGGTGGGCGGAACAACAGATCTCGGTGCGTCACGTTTCGGAGAAGAGCCTCCGAATGTAGAAAAGACTTTTTTCGGAACCAATCCCGAGGATTTCAGAATCCTATTGGCGCACCAACCTAAGACAGGCTCCCTTACGAAAGAAAAATTTGATCTGCAACTTTCCGGACATACGCACGGGGGCCATATCTTCTTTATGTATCCGATTCTAGCCTATTTCAATGACGGCTTAGTGAGCGGCTTCTACGATCGAGGTGCAAGGAAAGTGTACGTGACCAACGGCTCCGGACTTTGGAACGGCTTCACGATGCGCGTTGGCGTCCCTTCCGAAATTACATTCATAACTTTGAAATGATGACTACTCGGGATTTTTTGGAGGCCTTAAATTAACCGACGGAGACTTGACTCGGAAGCAGTCCGAAAAATTTTTTATAGTC
>USHK01000049.1 GCA_900554375.1 uncultured Sutterella sp. | reverse complement strand
GGAAAAACACGGCAGCGGTGAGCAGCCCGATCTCGACGGCGACTGTCAGGTCAAAAATCACTGTCAGGAAGAATGTCACCAGCAGTGTCGCCTTGTAAGACATGGTGAATTGTCTGAGGCGAACGAATTCATGCCAGTTGCCCATGTTAAAGGCCATGAAGAGGAGGATGGCAGAAAGCGCACAAAGCGGGACGTTCATCGCCAAAGGAGCAGCAACGAGAATAATGACGAGCAGCGTCAGACTGTGGATCATACCGGCCATCGGTGTGACAGCTCCGCTTTTGATATTGGTAACCGTACGGGCAATTGTGCCGGTAGAGGGCAGGCCGCCAAAGAAGGGCACGATACAGTTGGCGATGCCTTGTCCCATCAGTTCCTGATTGGGGTCATGGCGTTCGTCGGTCATTGCATCGGCAACGCGGGCACACAGCAAGGATTCAATAGAACCTAAAAGCGCTAATGTAATCGCCGGTCCAAGCAGTTGTTTGACGTTGCCCCAGCTGATATCCGGGATTTGGAATTTTGGGAGTCCTTGCGGAATGCCGCCGAATTTAGAGCCGATGGTTTCTACCGGAAGGTTGAAGAAGGAGACCAGCGCGGTCATGACAATCAGCACAACAACGGTGCTCGGGACTCTTGCGAGCCATCTTCTCCATGGCGCACCGCCGATTGTCCATGAACGAGGCCAGATAAAAACAATAATTAAGGAAGCCAGCCCTAAACCGACAGCGTATGGGTTGACGGTATTGATAGCCCCGGCAAGCGTCTCGATTTGATGGAAAAAGTCAGCCGGCATCTTGGCTATGTCCAGCCCCAAAAAATCCTTGATCTGGGAGAGGCCGATCAGCACGGCAATACCGTTGGTGAAGCCGATGACGATGGAGACCGGAATAAATCGTATAAAACTTCCGATCTTAAATAGTCCCATTAGGAATAGGAAGATACCTGAGAAAAACGTCGCGATGAGCAGATTGCCGACGCCGTATTGAGCAATGATGCCGTAAACGATGACGATGAAAGCGCCGGCAGGTCCGCCGATCTGAACCTTGCAGCCGCCCAAAAGAGAAATTAAAAATCCTGCGATGATAGCGGTATAAATACCGGATTCCGGCGTCATGCCGGAAGCGATAGCAAAAGCCATCGCAAGCGGAAGCGCCACAACACCGACAGTGAGACCTGCGGAGAGGTCACTGGTGAAAGTGGAAAAAGAATAATTTTTTAAAATGCAAAGAGAGGCCGGCTCGAATCGTGCTAACGGGAAACGATGCAGGGCCTCTACGATGTGAGATCTCGCGCTCATTTATCTTGGATCTAATACAGTGGATAACTTGCGGCAGCCATACTGCCGAGGCAAAACAAACTTATTTAGAACTTGGGTTCCGAAGCTAAGTGCCTAGATTATCCTCCCAATATCTCATTTTTGAGCGTAGTGCTTCAACTATTTTCCAAAAATTAAGGTTTTTCTGTAGCCGAAAAAGAAAACCCTCGGCTTCGGGCCGAGGGTTTTCCTAAAGAATGGGATTAGTGCAGACGCATACCCGGCTTTGCACCCGGGAATGGTTCAAGCAAATAAAGACCCGACGGTGTATCTGAGCCGTCTGAGGCGGAAAGCAGCATGCCTTGAGAGAAGCTGCCCATCATCTTTCGAGGCTCCAGATTTGCGACAACTACGGTGAGTTTGCCGATCAGATCTTCCGGTTTGTAGTAAGCGGCAATTCCCGAGAAGATATTGCGCGGTTCTTTTTCACCGATATCAATTGTGAGCTGAAGCAGTTTGCGGCTCTTTTCAACTTTCTTGCAGTCCAAGATTTTGCCGATTCTGAGATCAACCTTGGCGAAGTCGTCAAATGCGATGTTCGGGGCCAGAGGTTCAAAGACGAACTCTTCGGATTTGGCTTCTGTTTTTTTCTCTTCTTTAGCAGGCTCAGAAGCGGCTTTGGCGGCCTTGGAGCTCAGTTCGAAGAGCTGCTGAACTTGTTTTTCATCAACACGCTTCATGAGGTGCTTGAAGGGGTTGATCGGTTTGTCGGAAGACAAGGCGTTGTCAACAGAGTTCCAGGTTAGTTCGCCGCAGTTGAGGAACGTTTCGACGTTTTCGGCAGTGCGGGGAAGAACCGGCTTTAGGAACAGCGTCAGCAGCCGGAAGGCTTCAAGCGTGACGGAGCAGACGGCGTGCAGTTCCGGTGCTCTCTCAGGTTGTTTAGCCAATTCCCAGGGTTGTTTCTGGTCAACGAATTCGTTGACTTTATTGGCAAGCTCCATGACGGCGCGAAGGGCTTTACCATATTCACGACCTTCGAAAGAAGTATTGATATCAGGAGCAGCGGCCTTGATTTCGGAAATCAGAGAGCTTTCTGCAATGGCTGGATCCGAGACGCGGCCTTCGAAGCGCTTCACAAGGAAACCTGCGGAACGGCTGGCAATGTTGACGTACTTGCCGACTAAGTCAGAGTTGGTACGGGAAATAAAGTCAGCTGAACTGAAGTCAACGTCTTCGACCTTGGAATTGAGTTTATAGGCGAAGTAGTAGCGCAGCCATTCAGGGTCCATGCCGAGTTCAAGATAAACCAAAGGATCGAGACCGGTGCCCCGGCTCTTACTCATTTTTTGACCGTCAACGGTAACGAAGCCGTGAGCCCAAACATGATCAGGCACACGGAAAGGTTTGCCGGAGAAATGCAGCATGGCGGGCCAGAAAAGCGTATGGAAGTAGGCGATGTCCTTCCCGATGATGTGAATCTGTTCGGTCGTGGAAGTCTCAAGCAAAGCTTCGAAGTTAATGCCCTTGGATTCGCAGTAAGCCTTCAGGCTTGCGAGGTAACCGATCGGAGCATCCAACCATACATAGAAGAATTTGCCCGGCTCATCGGGAATTTCAATGCCGAAGTAAGGAGCGTCTCGAGAGATGTCCCAGTCACTCAGATCTCCGTCTTTGCCAAGCCACTCTGCGGTTTTTGCAACGATCTGAGACTGGAGCCGGGGCGTGCCGTCAGGAGCGTTGCCGCGAGTCCACTCTCGCAAAAATTCGACGCAGTTTGGGTCAGACAGCTTGAAGAAAAAGTGTTTGGATTTACGCAGCTCAAGCTTGCTCCCGGAGAGGGCGGAATAAGGATTGATAAGGTCGGTCGGACGATAGACGGAGGCGCAGACTTCGCATGAATCACCGTACTGATCGGGGGCCCCGCACTTTGGGCAGGTCCCTTTGATGAAGCGGTCAGCGAGGAACATCTGACGAACCGGATCGTAATACTGTTCGATTTCTTTGGAGTAAATCAGACCGGCCTTTTTCAGGCGCTTGTAAATGTCCTGGGCAAGCTCAGTATTTTCTTTACTGTCCGTGGAGTGCCAGTGGTCGAAGCGGATAAAGAATCCGTTAAGGTACTTGGCGCGGCCGGCAGAGATTTCGGCGACATATTCCTGAGGCGTGACGCCTTTTTTCTGAGCCGAGATCATAATGGGAGCACCGTGGGCATCGTCTGCACCGACAAAGTGGACCGTTGATCCGCACATCCGCTGATGACGGACCCAAATGTCGGCCTGGATATATTCCATGATGTGTCCGAAATGGAAGTTTCCATTGGCGTACGGCAGAGCCGTCGTCAAGAAGATAGTGCGATTAGTCATGACTTTTTCTAGAATGCTTTTGAAAAGAAATAATTTTAGCGGATCAGGAACTCGTAAGCAGAGGTTAGTGCGTATCTGATATCCTAGGACAAACTTGGAAAAAGGCTTCCACACCTGCCGAGTCAACAGTAAGGAGAACACAATGCAGGAAAAAATCAGAGAGGTTCTCTCTGGCGTCATTGACCCGAACACGGGCAAAGATTTAGTTTCTTCTAAAGCTTTGAAGAAAGTTACTACAGAAGACGGAAAAACAACCGTCCAGATCGAATTAGATTATCCGGCCAAAACACAGGGACCTGTCATTGAAGAGATGGTCCGTGCCAAGTTGGTCGAAGCGGGCATCCCTGCCGAAGTCAAAATCAGTCAAAACATCATCGCTCACGAAGTTCAGAGAGGTGTTAAGGTTTTTGATTCAGTCCGCAATATCATTGCGGTTTCCAGCGGCAAAGGCGGTGTCGGTAAGAGTACGGTGTCCGCTAACCTGGCGCTTGCTCTTCAGCAAGAAGGCGCAAAAGTCGGCTTGCTGGACGCAGACGTCTATGGCCCAAGCCAGCCGACTATGTTAGGTATTACAGATAAACCTTATTCCGTTGACGGTAAGACCCTTGAACCGATGATTGCTCACGGTCTGCAGGTTGCCTCCGTTGGTGTTCTTATCGATCCGGACCAGCCCATGATTTGGAGAGGTCCGCTGGCGGTTTCTGCTCTCCAACAGCTTTTAAAGCAGACCAACTGGAAAGACCTGGATTACCTCATCGTTGATATGCCTCCGGGAACGGGCGACATTCAGCTGTCTCTTTCTCAGGAAGTGCCGCTAACAGGTGCTGTGGTGGTGACCACTCCGCAAGACATCGCTTTGATGGACGCCCGCAAGGGACTCGTGATGTTCGAAAAAGTGAACGTTCCGATCCTGGGCATCATCGAGAACATGGCAACGCACATTTGTTCGAAGTGCGGCCATGAAGAGCACATCTTCGGTGAAGGCGGAGCAGCTAAGATGGCTAAGCAGTACGGCGTTGAGCTTTTAGGCGAACTCCCGCTGGATATCAACATTCGTTTGAGCATGGACAAGGGAGAGCCGATTGTGATTTCGGAGCCCGACAGCAAGGTAGCTCAGGCTTACAGAGAGATTGCTCGTAAGTTAGCGATCGCTGTCTCCAAGAAGAACAAAGACTACAGTGCGAAGATGCCTTCTATTAAGGTATCTGACACTTAAAAATAAGAGGAAGAAAAATCCGCCGTTAGCTCCAGACTTTCGGCGGATTTTCGTTTTTGCGTATTCCGGTGATTCGAGAAATTAATCAAAGTGCGGAGTTTCGACACCGAGCACTTTGTGCAGTTTCGGGCTGGTAGTCGTGTACTGCAGGAGAACGCGTTTTTCTGGATACACATATTCGGAAGCAGCGAAAGCGGCTAAAGCACATTCATGGAAACCGGACAGAATGAGCTTCTTCTTACCGGGATAGATGTTGATGTCTCCGACGGCGAAAACGCCTGGAATATTGGTTTCAAAGCGGGCGGTGTCCACAACAATCTGCTTTCTTTCAAGCGTCAGGCCCCAATCTGCAATCGGTCCGAGCTTCGGCTGCAGACCGAAGAAAACCAGAAGGTGTTCGGCCGGAATGCGGCGAGTAACACCGTCGGCCCCGGTTACCTTAACTTCGGTCATTTGGCCGTTTTCTTCCGTGAAGCCTGTGACCTGACCGACTTCAAACTGCATTTCCCAGTTGTCGCAAAGTTCTTTCATCTTGCTGACAGAGGCGGGGGCAGCTCTGAAGCCCTCTCTGCGGTGAACTAAAACCACGCTTTCGGCCTTTCCAACAAGGTTGAGGCACCAGTCAAGGGCGGAGTCTCCGCCGCCGCAAATGACGATATTTTTGCCTTCAAAAATCTCAGGATTTTTGACGCGGTAGTGAAGCTGCTTGCCTTCGAACTGTTCAATATGAGGCACCTTGAGCGTACGGGACTGGAAACTGCCGACGCCGGCTGCGATGAAGACAGCCTTGGCCAAAAATTCTGTACCTTTGGATGTTTTAACGTAGAGGCGTCCGTCATCCAGCTTTTTAAGAACCTGAGCTTCTTCCCCGTAATGGAAAGTGGGCTTGAATGGTTCAATTTGTTTGAGGAGGTTTTCTGTCAGTTCTTTAGCTGTACAGACCGGAACTGCCGGAATGTCATAGATCGGTTTGTCGGGGTAGAGCTCAACGCACTGACCGCCGGGATGGTTTAAAGAATCCAAAACATGGGCTTTCATTTCCAGAAGGCCCAATTCAAAAACTTGGAAAAGTCCGACAGGACCGGCGCCGATAATGACGGCATCGGTTTCAATCGGGTTGTTCATTTTTATTTCTTCAGTCAATTTATAACCTTGGATCTTAAAAAATTAATTCTGATAATTCTCTCACTAAATGAGCGCGTTTAAAGCCCGAAAAAAGTAACTTTTGACAACGGGGCGCCTACTAAACGGCGGGACGCTCACACTCACCGCAGATCGATTAGTGGCTAATTGGAGTGCTTGCGGTCAAAGTCTTCGTCTCGACGAAGTTCTCTGAGTCGAGCATCAATTTCGCTCATGGTATAAAAGTCGCCGTCATTAGCCTTCTGAGCAAGTGAAAGCTGTTGGATAGCGGCGACACGCTGTCCCTGGAGGGCATACATCTCGCCGATCGCCTGATGACTTTGACTGACTTTGCCTAATGCTTCATAGGCTTGACCTAGAAAAGATTGATATTCCACGGTCGACTTGGACAGTGCGTGTTGGCGGCGCAGGAAGTTCAGGAGGTCATTGTATTTTTTGTCTCTGAGAAGCAAATCACCGTAATTAAGAACAAGCATTGTTGATAAGGGCGATTTTTGTTGGGCACTCTTTGCAAGCTGCAGTCCTCGAGCTCGGTTTGCCGGAGAGGATTCAAACACGAGGTTTGAGTGCAGTTTGTTGATAATCGCCGAATTTCCGCCTGCCAGCTTTTGGGCGATTTCTATCTGCTTGAGGGCTTCAGCCTTGTCTTTCATTTTTTGCGCTGCCACTGCCAAACCGTAATGTGCACCGATCGCTTGATAACCGCTAGCGCTTTTCAGTTCGTTTCTGAAGTAGTCTGCGGCATCCGACCAGCCTTGATAACGGTTGGACTGAAGAACGCGAAGACGTGCACGAATCAGGAAGAAATCCAAAGAGTCTTTGTAATTTCTTTTGCCGGCCATGCGGGAGCGGGTCTGAGCTTCACTCATACGATCAATGGTCAGCGGGTGCGTGCGCAGGTAAGCAGGAGCAGCGCGTGAGCCTTCATAAGCGCGGTTATTAAAGTCTAGACGCTCAAAGAAGTTTTCCATGCCCTTCGGGTCAAAACCGGCACGGACCAAGGAATTAAAACCTACACGGTCCGCTTCACGTTCGGCGTCCCGGGAGAACGACAAATAATTTTGAGCTAAAGCCGCTTGAGTACCGATGACCGAAGCCGCCGCACCGTCGGCAGAACCGGCTCTAGCCGCTAAGATAGCAACCAGCAGAGAACCTAAGGTCGCCGCCCAATTGCCTTTTTGGTTTTCAATCATTCGGGCGATATGACGTTGCGTGACGTGCCCGATTTCGTGCGAAAGAACCGAAGCGAGCTCGCTTTCACTGGAAGCGGCAGTCACGAGACCGGTGTGAACGGCAATGAAGCCCCCCGGAAGAGCAAACGCATTGATGGAGGGATCGCGGATCGGAAAAAAGAAGAAGGAATAACTAGAGCCGGGACCTGCAGACACTAGTTTGTAGCCGAGACGCATCAGATAATCAATGGTCTCAGGGTCATTCAGATAGGTTGGATCGGAACGAACTTCGACCATGATCTCCTCTCCAAGCTGACGTTCCTGCATCGGAGACAAGGCCGAACCACCTGCCGCACCGAGATTCGGCAGATTGTAGTTCTGGGCATACGTTCCTGCGACAGGAGTTGCAGCCAGAAGGCAGGAGAGGCACAGAGAAAGCAGTGGTTTCAAAGTCATTCCGTTTTTACCCAAGAGTATTTATGATTCAAAGAGTAATGAAAAAATATAACAGTAATCCTGTCTCTTATACACATCTGACGCTGCCGACGACTCCTTACGTGTAGA
>USHK01000048.1 GCA_900554375.1 uncultured Sutterella sp. | reverse complement strand
CGAGATTCATGAGCGTCTCGTGGGCTCGGAGATGTGTATAAGAGACAGCCATGGATGCAAGTACCGGTTTCATGGCAGGGACCGTCTTCGCAAGAAGCGTCTCTTCCACGTCCGGCGATTGATATCCGACTTCCAAGAATCTGAAACGATCCAAGAAAGCCAGATTCAATTGCTGAACACCCATGTAGCGCCCTGTTCCGTCTCCGTTGCCGCAGCTGTTAGCTGTTGCGACGACTCGAAAAAGCGGGTGCGGATGAATAGTTTCACCGGCGTTATCGGTCAAAACCAACGGACGGCCTTCCAGAACATCGTTCAGACCGGCGAGTTCTCCCGCATCGGCCAGATCGATTTCGTTTAAGACCAAAACATGTCCGTACTTCATGGCTTTTGCCAGCGGTCCGTACTGAAAAGTCATCTCAGGGGCTCCGCCTTCCTTCTGGGAAGAATAGGTGAAGTGACCGGTGAGCTGGCTGAATTCGAATCGGTTGTTGAGCGTAAGAAGCTGAACAGGCCAATTCAATCGAGCGCAAATCTCATTGACGACGCTTGTCTTTCCGCTTCCGGTCGGACCGGTAATGAAAAGGGCGTCACCGTTGGGCTTCCGCAAAAAGGCGAGCAAATCTCTTAAAACTTCACGACGAAAAATATAATTGTCGTGCCGAACAGGGATTGCAGCGTCTTTATCGTTTGAAAAACCGAGAATCATCAAAGACTTCGGCATCTTTATTTGATTTACTCCGTCATAGACGTTGGTAAATACTTCTGCACTGAAATACTTAAATTCAGGCTGTAAATTGCTAGGGTCTGGCATAGTTGCTCCGTTTAATGGGAGCTACGCCTTCCCTAACGGGAACGCTTGCTCCCGCGAGGGTTAAGGGCTGAACGATTTCTCGTTCGGTACAAGTTGATTTTGATGAGACGCTCAACTGGCGTCCTGATTTTTACAACGCTTCAGAGGGTTGGTAATCCTTTTACATGTGGATTGACTTCATGGCAGAACTTCTGCGGTTTTATCTTCCTTGTTAGTTGCCTGAATCACAGGTTCCTGCTCCGGCATTGAACTTGGGAGCAAGTCCGCCGATTTGTCGTCACTTTTGACCAGCGTTGCTTCCGGTCCACTTGCCTCGGCGTTCTCCTCGCTCGCCTTTGGGAAGCTACGACTTCTGATCTCACGAATTTGATTAGCAAACTTTCGAAAAGCATGACACCAAGACTTTGCTGTTTTGTCGCTCATCTCCGAACTGATTAGATTGTTTATCTCCAACAACTCGGTAGTTGCAATGAGTTCATCGAGGATGGCAAATAAATTTATAACTCTTAAAGAGAAACTGGAACTTGCTTTAGCCTCAATGGTGAGAGTGTGGTCGTAAGCGAGCGCCGGCACGTCCTGGCCCAGTCGCTCTTTGAGTGTCTCTCGCACCTGAGTCATCGTATCGTTCAGCTCTTTGCCAAAGGCTAAAAAAAGGTTCTCGATAGCTGCCTCATTTTCTCGTGCCTCCTTAGTTCGGTTTTGCAATCTCAATACCTTCGTTGCGGCATAAAGTTGAGAATTCAGCTTGTCAAAAGTTCTCTCAAAGAGCTTTTGCGCTTGACAAGTTCTCAATGTCAAAGACTGCGTAAAGAAGGGGCGCGAGTGCTCTTTACCTGTTTTTTCATGGTTTTCAGGGAGTTCGTCCTCCAATACCTGAGGAGTTAAAAGAGTATCTGAAGTCATGATGGAGTCCTAAATATTTTTCTGAAGATTGAAAATTGGCAGTCCCGCAAAGGCGCAAAGCAAACCAATAGTTACCAGAAGTCCCTCCGGAGGAAGTGAGAAAGGAAGGAAAATTAACAAGAATGCCGCTAAAATCAGGAAGCGCAAGAAAGTTGAAGATAGCTTTAACTTCCAAGGAGACGTATAAAGAAAAGTTTCCTTGGCAAACCGTCTTTCGAGGCCTGCAAATAAAATCGAAACAAACAATGCCGGCAGCAGCAATACAAACCAATAGACTGCTGCAGTCAATCTGAAAAGTACGGTAAGTATGTAATACTGAAGTTCATACCAACCATGACCAAGTTTTTCTCCCCATTTCCTAAACGGAGCTTTTTCACTGTTCGGAACACGAAAGTTGAATGAGTCAGTGATGAACCGGTACCCTGACTTGTAAATTTCAGAACTCGTAGCTGCAGGAATCTCAGACAGAGATGGTCCGAGCAGTTTATAAATTGCAGTCACTTCCCCTTGCCACTTCTGTTTTGGAGTTTGTACGGAAGGGAACATCACACAAAAGAAAACTCCGAGCATCATGGCTATGAAAAATATAGAGGCAAGACCGCTGCGTTTTTTCTCATTCATTTTGTTGTCTCCCAGTCTGGAAAACTTACGTACGGCATTCGAGTCTTAACGACATGACCGCCGCTTATTACGGCAAAGCACTCCCCGTTGGGCAGGGAAGAGAGAATTTCCGGAGGAACCAATTCACTTTCAGTCTCCGAAACACTTTCGCTTAACGTTCCCCTTTGCGAATAAAAGGAATCCGCAGAGGCCATAACAGCGTGACTAACCATCCAACTTTTTACGGTCGACTTAGTGATTCGTTCTGCAAAATACCGATGAGTTTCTCCGTCGTTGGAACGCATGCAAAGAAGGTTGTTTAAATTCCCTAAAACTTTGTCCGCCTCTGCCTTATTTCTTGTCCTGGCGATAAAGTCCGAGACTGTTTGGGTGGCCAAACAGGTAAGAAATCCTGCTCCGCGTCCCTTGTTTAGCAGCTGGATAAAAGGTTCACTCAAGACTTCACTAGCTTCGTCCACGTAAAGAGCTACCTTACTAAGCCGACCTTTTTCATACGCATATCGGGATCCGGCAAGGGCTGTCAGATCAGAAAGAATTAAAGAGCCGACGATTCGGGATAAGTCGGGATCCTTCATTGCATGCAAGGACACGAGAAGTACCCATTGATTGTCAACAATGTCTCTTAGACTCAGAGTTCTATTTGCAGAAGCATCTTCAGGATCTAAAAGCTTGCCGATGTCTCCGGTTGCAAGTTTTTCAACAATCTGAAAAACCATAATCGCGCGCTTATAAATGAATTCTTCATCGTAATCTGCAAACTTAATGACAGATTCAACATCATCGTTCCTATCAAACCCCCTGTAGGTGTTCAAATAGGTCTCCATTTTGTCTTTTTTGTGGATTCGAATGTCGGAACATAAATCCTTGAAGCGTTCCTTGCCTAGAACCTCTTTGAGGTATCCCTCAAGACAATCAACAAGCAGTTTTTCCCGATTGTTAATGTAGTAATAAATCCTTTTGAACGTAAGCGGTTTATTTGCGATCGAAATTCCCTGGCAGACAGTTTTCAGAAATGATTCTCCCATCTTGCTGAACTCTGAATTTGCGGTTTCTTTTGGAAGACAATCACAAATTTTCGTAGCGATTTCAGTGGGGCGGGAGCAATTTGAGAACAGATCAAGATGAATAGAGCGTTCAGGATATGCAAGATCGAATTCAAAAATGCCTTTTGTATTGCCGCTCCTCTTTTTGTAGGAAAAATAGACCGCATTGCGGATATCGTTGTCTCCTTTAGGATCAATAATGAGCACAGCACGTGAAACCCAAATATCTTGGATGATGAAAATGATCATGGTTTGGGTCTTTCCGGCTCCGGCCCCTCCGACAATCAACATATGACCGGCTCTATGAGAGGCTTTTTGCCAAATTGCGTTTTCTTCCGGAAGCAGCGCAGAAATCCATTGCTGTCCTGACGCCTGGATGAGGAAAGATAAATCCTTTCTAAGAGTAAACAGGCTCTTAAGCGGATGGAAGATCCATTTCCTAAAATTCTTCAAACTTTTAAGGATCATCCTTCTTTTGATGAATTTTCTTTGTAAGGATGAGGCATCACATTTCAAAAAATCACTTGCCTCCTGACATTGAGAAGACTCCCAGGAGCCTCCTTTTCCCATATATAGAGCGCTGTCTTTACCTTCCTTCTCCAAATAATCAATAAAATTATCTGCGCTGGTTTGAGGAAAATTTATCTGAGAGATCCGGCTTTTTAAAGATGCAATAGCGCTAAGTTTTCGGCTGGATAAAAACAGTCCAAATGAGGAAGCGATGCATACAGGCAAGCAAAGTAACTGCGGAATGCTTTCTAACCATGCCGCGGCAGCATAACCCGTAATCGTCAATAAACAGAGGTAAAACTGACAAACAAAGCTGTCATGGTGTTTAAGTATTTGCACTCGACTGATTTTTTTATCCATGGTTTTTCTCTAGAAAACAAATGAGGTTCTTTTCTGAGTCAAAGCGAATCTTGTCCTTTTCCTCCCCAAGAGCAAGGAACACTTCAAAACTTTTCCCGCTTATGGAATGGTCACGAAGAAACTGCTCCAGATCTTCGGAACTAAAAACGAGATAAGGTTCTGCGGACGGAACTTCCTTCAGCCGAAAAATCGAAGCAGCTCCGTCTCGTGCTTTCAAGAGTTCTGATAGAGCTTCTTTACATCCGTCTTTTGCTTTTTCTGCTGCAGATTTTTCGATAGGCCGCTCTTGTTTTTTCTTTTCACAGACTGACTTAGCCCTGAAATCCAGCTCAGAGACTTCCTTGAGCTCTTTTTCAGGATTCCAGGGTTCAAACCTGTACTCTTCCGAAATACAGGAGGCAAGTCTTGAAGGGTACTCATCCCACGCAAACAATGCATCCCAGCGATCAAATCGGATGGCTTTGACGCGGCGGATTCGATTGCTTTCAATTTGAATATCAATTGGCCAAACATATGCTATGGCCCCGTTCTTTTCCCAGGCAAAAGGAACAATTGTTTTTGCTAGCGCAAGACAATCAATAAATCCATTGATAGTTGAGGGTATACACGTTATCCCCTTTTCCAGCATATAAGAACGGATCTTTTCGACTAGGCTTTCACTCAAAACCAAAAGCGCTCCGGATCGTGTGCAATATATATCGCTATCTGAGCGATTTACGGTTATTTTTTCTTGGCATTGGAGTTGTCTAAGGGCCTCAATTGTGAATAAGGCCTGTGGGTTCCAATCTCCATTAATGCAATCGGCCGCGTCTGTCATGCAGCGATCTCGCATTTCCTGTTGAACCACTCTATGTTCCGCAGCGTCGAGTACTTCTTTGTAGGGTCCTTCGTTATTAACGAGGGCATCCCTAACCCATTCCAAAATCCGCGGATTAGTTTTTTGGATTTTTCTCATTATTTCCGCTGGCTTTTCGCAAATTTCCGTGACTGTTCTTTAAATCCTTAGATTTTGGCTTCCAGTTCCTTTCTTTTTGGCTTTGTCTCCCCGGCCTAAATCAACCGAGGCCGGAGGCCGAGGGTGATTTAGGCCGGGGAGACAAATTTTTTACTTCATAACCTTTTCACGTTTTTCACGCATTGAAGGCCCTTTAAGTTCCAACCGATGACTGCCGTTTGCAATGCGATCCATCATGGCATCCCTTTGATCACCTCTTCCTCCGATATACTCGTACCATTGATCAAACGGGTACTGACTGGAGATGATTAGACCTCGTTTATTCCACCGTCGGTCAAACACCTCTAACATTGCCTCTCTGACCTCATCTTTTGCCTTTAAAAGATTGAAGTCGTCAAGCCCGATAAGGTCATAGCGGTCCAGCTGATCTGCTAATCGGCTGAACCGCTTCTCGTCGACAGCAATCGCTATGTCCTCCATTAAATCTCGAGTTTTTACATAGCGGCACCTGTACTGACGCTCAGCTGCGGCCTTAATAAGACTCTTCATGATCCAGGTTTTACCGGTTCCTGACTTGCCTGTGATTAATATCCAGGAGGGCTCCTCTGCAGCGAGCCATTCGCACCTGGCTAGCTCCCGAACGTAGCTTTCGTCCATACCCCTGTCAGGAGTAAAGATAGTGTTGTCGAGGCCAACCATGCTGTCGCTTATTCCACTCTCTTTAATGCGCCTCTGGATTCTTTTTTGTGTTCTGCTGTCCAGTTCTGCTCTGAGTATCAGGGCAACACGATCTCCGAAGTCCAACTTCATTGCACTGGGATCTCCAAGTTGCTGTTCGTATTCTTTAAAAGCTGCCGGGAGTTTCAAATCGGTAAATACTTTTGCGACCTCTGCCGCATCAATTTTCATTGTCATCACTACACCTAATTTTTCATCATTGATTGAAGCGGTCTTTGTAATACTCAGCTCCTCGCACTGAACGGCAATCAATAACATCTAAAGTTGCACCATGTTTGAGCCGTTTCTTTTTATATCTAACCCCTTCGGATTGTTCTACTTTCTGCAGCGCGTCGCAGTACCCTTTGAAGCTGATTATTGCTTTCTTCAAGAGTTCCTCGTAAACCTTATCCATGAAGTCTTTATCGTATTTTTTGCTCAGTGATAAGAACCCTTTTAGGTGCCTAACCGCCATGCTGTTATTCGGTTTAGCCAGCCGTTTTGCAACTTCCCATGCCTTGTCTCCTAACTGAACTCTAATTCGATCCAGCAA
The DNA here is from genome assembly GCA_900554375.1 of uncultured Sutterella sp. Lineage (GTDB taxonomy): Bacteria > Pseudomonadota > Gammaproteobacteria > Burkholderiales > Burkholderiaceae_F > Parasutterella. The sequence goes on along the minus strand of USHK01000048.1, from coordinate 1,349 downwards.
TTCCTCTTTGTTTTCAACGAGGTACTTCAAGTCCTGAGGTATTAAATCCTTCCTTTGAGGCTCAGGCCCGTCGCTTGGATTTCGGATCTTTGTCGTAGTAAGGATTTCTCCGTCGGAAGGATCAATGAAGGAGATCTCTTTTGTTTGGGTGTCCACCTTTACCAGCAGCTCTTTTCCAACATATCCCCACGGAACGTTATATCGAACGTTGCCTAATCTGATCTGGTTGTTGGGGCGTACCTTTCTGCTCATTACCTTACTGTGCGCTGAGTACTCAATCAGCGGAAGCGGTCGCAGCAGGTTTCTTTCTTCCTCCTTGTATCGACTGAATCGGCTGCTTCCGGGCCGCTCAGTCAACTCTGAGTTATTAAGCTGGACGAGTAAAGGCTCGATTGCGCTGTTTATTTCTTCAATGCCGAAGAAGCTCCGTTTGTTAAGATGATTCAGAATTCTGTCCTGGAACTGCTTAACGGCGTTTTCGACCAGAGCCTTATGTCGGCTTTTACCCGGTTCAACTGCGTATCCGAGGGTGTTGTAGTAATCGCAGAAATTACTAAATTCCGGCGCAAGGTCAGGATCATACTTGTCTGCGTTTTTTACCAGAGGAGTAGAGTTATCAAGCCAGGTTTCGTCCGTGACCCCATCGAAGTAATGGAACATCTTGGTAATTCCCGTCAACCAGTCTTCTCTGGTTTGACCGTTTGTGGCAGTGCAAAAGATCAATCCGCTGTAGCAAAGCACTCCGACGAAGATCTGTGCTGTTTTAACCGAACCGTCGTTTTTGTTTCTCCAGCAAACTCCATCCCCGCTGTAATCGATCATGCACATATGGCCCGGAGTAAAACTGTTCAGTAAACAGACATCTTGAAGTTCCTTGGAGGCTAGCTCTTTCGTTCGTTTTAACTCTCGATAAAAGGTCGCTTTGCTAACAGGCTCACAGCCTTCAGGAACAGAAGCCAGATATTGAGAGTAGACGTTCTGTACCGTCATTTTCGGAGCCGAGGCCTTTACAAGAAGATCCTCGTAGTCGGGTAAGACGACGTTTTGACGAGACCAGCTGCGCGGCCGGAGTATTTCTTCGATGTCTTGCTCGGATAATGTTCGTAAATTTTCCGCAGTGAGATTGTTCTGCTTGGCTTTCTTGAGCCACTCATTGATCGTAGACGTGGGAGCAAGAAGCTTCTTCGAGATAGCAGAAGTCGTAACCCCTGCCTCTTTGAGGCGTATTGCCTCAATGACTGTTTCAGTTTTGTATTTCATAAAATTTCCTTTAAAAACTGTCAGTTGACAGCAAATAAAGAATCTGTCTCTTATACACATCTCCGAGCCCACGAGACGCTCATGAATCT
>USHK01000047.1 GCA_900554375.1 uncultured Sutterella sp. | reverse complement strand
GATTCATGAGCGTCTCGTGGGCTCGGAGATGTGTATAAGAGACAGGATATAGACTCATCTTGCTTTCGGAAAATCATACATCTTTGACCTCAGGCTACGCCAGCCTTCCTTAGGATGGTATATCCCAAAAAATAGGCTTCTGTTTTGAGCAGAAGCCTATAGGTAGAGTATCAACCCTATTGACCAGCGAGACTGTCTGAGTCAAGTTGAGCGCCGCTGACGAGAATTTCGTCAGAGAAAAGTTCTTCGGCACACTGCCGCTTACGGATAAGGAAGGCCTTGTTTCCGTCGACTAAGACCTCGGCCGGCAGGCAGCGCGAGTTATAGTTGGAGGCCATGGACATCCCGTAGGCTCCCGCACTTAGCAGTGCCATGAGGTCTCCCTCCTGAACATTCAGCAGACGGTCTTTTCCAAGCCAATCTCCGGTCTCGCAGACGGGACCGACGACGTAGCAATAGGCTTCTTTTCCTTCCTTTCTAGGCGTGACCGGAACGATTTGCATCCACGCCTGGTAGAGCGTAGGCCGGATCATGTCATTCATGCCGCAGTCGACAATGCAGAAGTTTTTCAGCTCGCCCTGTTTCATGTACTGTACAGTCATCAACAGAGCGCCGCTGTTTCCTACTAAAGAACGGCCGGCTTCAAAGATCATTTCTTTATCGCCATAACCGCGTTTGACTAGAACTCTGCGTAAGGCGGCCACGAGGACTGTCGGACTCGGCACAGCTTCGGTACTGTACTGAATGCCTAAGCCGCCGCCAAAATCGATATGCTGAAGATCAATCCCGTTTAGGCGAAGCTTGTCAAGAAGGGTGCAAAGCTTTTCACAGGCATCAACGAAAGGAGCAGTGTCTGTAATCTGAGAACCGATGTGGCAGTCAATTCCCACGACTTCAAGTTGAGGGCTGCGGGAGGCTTTTAGATATAACTCGACGGCTTGGTCGTACGCGATACCGAATTTATTTTTCTTGAGACCCGTTGAGATGTAGGGATGTGTTTTAGCATCAACATCCGGGTTGACGCGGAAAGAGACGCGGGCCTTTTTTCCTTTCCTTTGAGCCACGGCGATGACACGATCCAATTCGGCCGGAGACTCAATGTTGAAACACTTGATGTTTGCATCGAGTGCGGCTTCGAGTTCGTGATGAGTTTTGGCAACCCCCGAAAAAATAACTTTGCTGGTATCGCACCCGGCTGCTTGGATTCGACGCAGTTCTCCCTCGGAGACGATATCAAATCCGGCGCCAAGCTCTCCTAGCAATCGAATGACGGAGAGATTTGAGTTTGCCTTAACAGCAAAACACATCAAATGCTTATAAGGCTCCAGAGGCTTTTGATAGCTTTGGAAAGCATTGACGATGGCTTGTTTGGAATAAACATATAAAGGTGTTCCAAAGCGAGCCGCGAGATCTTTTAACGGTATGTTTTCGCACCATAGAGTTCCGTCCTTCCAGGCGAACTCTCGGTCATTAGGAAGAGAGAGATTCATCTTTGTATTGAATCCATGATTTTGTGTTAGTAAGCCGTAGACAACGGATTACTCGGAGTAGAACGCAGAGGATTTGTGACGCTGTCGGGCAATTGCTCTGTCGCGTCTCCCGGATTTTTATCGGTTCCTTCTGCCGGTAAAGTTTCATCCTGAGCCTTTTGGCCAGCATCGGCAGGAGCGGCTCCGACGGTGTCTTCTCCAGTCATTTCGTTGATTTGCTGTCCGATTCTAGAGAGGTACGAATCATTCGGGTTAGGCGGCAGGTACAGAGGACCTTTGATTCCGCAGCCCGTTAAGAGAACGCAAGGAAAGAATAGAATGAGGGAACGTTTCAGCATAATTGACAAATCTACCATGACAAAAAGAGATTTTATCGAGTTATCGGAGAAAACCTTCAACGAGATTGAGCAATTAGTTGATGATCAATATTCCGATGTGGATTTTGATCGCGAAGGGAATGTGTTAACTCTGACGCTTGAGGACGGAAAAGTAGTTGTAATTAACCGTCAGGAAGCCATGGAAGAGATGTGGCTGGCCTCACCGCTGGGAGGAATGCACTTTTACTATGACGATGCAGGTGTTTTGGTGAATCATCGCCAAGGAGGAAAACCCTTTGCAGAATGTCTGAAAGAAGCTCTGGAGTGCTGACAAATGGTCCAGAAATTTTGGAAGTGCCGTGATCGGGTCATCGATTTATCAACCCCGAAAATTATGGGGATTGTAAACGTTACGCCGGATTCATTTAGTGACGGCGGAAAATATTATTCTTCTTCGCAAGCAATTGAACACGGTTTTCGGTTGGCGGAAGATGGGGCTGATATTTTAGATATTGGCGGCGAGTCTACAAGGCCCGGAGCGGAAGAAGTAAGTGTTCACTCTGAGTTGGAGCGCGTGATTCCCGTGATTGAGGCCTTGAGCGCAGAGGGTTTGGTCATCTCGGTTGATACTAGCAAACCGGAAGTGATGACAGCGGCAGCAGAAGCCGGTGCACAAATTATTAATGATGTCTATGCGCTTCGTCGGAGCGGAGCATTAGAAGCTGCGGCGAAGAGCGGCTGCGGTGTCTGCCTGATGCACATGCAAGGAGAGCCTCGCACGATGCAGAAAAATCCCGTTTACGCAGCTCTCGTGCCTGAGGTAAAGAGCTTCCTTGTTGAAAGGGCTCGGCAACTGACCGCCCAAGGCGTGTCGGCTGACAAGATTGTTTTGGATCCGGGCTTCGGATTCGGGAAGACGGTTTCACAGAATTTCGAACTTCTTGCAAAGACGGGAGATTTTTTATCATTAGGCTATCCGCTTTTGTACGGCATGAGCCGAAAATCTTCGCTTGGGGTTGTTACCGGTGTCGCTCGAGCAGAAGAGCGCGTTATTTCTTCCGTGACGGCGCATTTGCTTGCCGTCGAGAGAGGAGCATCGATTGTACGAGTTCACGACGTTAAGCAGATGAAAGAAGCACTCACGATCTACAACGCAATGATTCAATACAAGGAATTGAAATGACCCGAAAATATTTTGGAACGGACGGCGTAAGAGGAAGGGTCGGACAGACACCGATTACGCCTGAATTCGCAATGCTTTTGGCACAGGCTGCCGGCCGCATTCTCAAACAGCAAACGACTGACGGAGAGGTAGGTGTTTTTATCGGAAAAGATACCCGCGTCTCGGGTTATATGCTGGAAGCTGCCCTTCAGGCCGGATTTTTGAGTGCCGGTGTAGATGTGATGCTCGGCGGACCGCTTCCTACGCCTGCAGTCGCCTATCTCACGCGAGCTCAGAGACTGAGTGCCGGAGTTGTCATATCCGCTTCTCATAATCCCTTCTACGATAATGGCATCAAATTTTTTTCGGACAAAGGGACGAAGTTGCCGGATGAAATGGAACTCCAGATAGAAAAAGAGATGGACCGCGGTTTCAGCTGTGTAGACAGTGCTCGTCTTGGCAAAGCACGCCGACTCGATGATGCAGCGGGTCGGTATGTCGAATTCTGCAAGAGTACTTTCCCGTCCGATTTAGACTTGAAGGGGTTCAAGATTTATGTTGACTGCGCTAACGGCGCGGCTTATCACATCGCTCCGGATGTCTATCACGAACTTGGTGCGACCGTCATATGCGGCGGCAACACGCCTGACGGATTCAATATCAATGAAGGTGTGGGGGCAACTCATACCGAAACTCTTCCGGATCGCGTTCAGAAGGCCGGCTGCGACATCGGTATTGCGCTTGACGGAGATGCTGACCGTCTGATCATGGCAGACCGCCGTCAGGTCTATAACGGCGATCAGCTGCTCTATCTTATTGCCAAAGATCGTATGAACCGAGGAGTACTTAACGGTGTCGTCGGTACGCTCATGACCAACTTCGCGATTGAAAAACAATTCAAGAAGCTCGGCGTTCCGTTCCATCGTGCCAAGGTTGGGGACCGCTACGTTTTAGAAGTCATGCTTAAGGAAGGAATTGATTTAGGCGGGGAGGGATCAGGCCACCTCATTATTTTGGATAAGCAGACAACCGGTGACGGCATTGTCTCTAGTCTCCAGGTTCTCTCGGTGCTGGCACGCAACCGTTCCACGCTCGAATCTGTTCTTTCCGAAGTCGCTCTCACGCCTCAGGTTCTGATTAACCGAAGATATAAAGCCGGTTACGTCTGGAATGAAGATCAGGCGCTGTTGGATGCGATCAAAGCCGCTTCGAAGAGGTTGGAGGGAAAGGGAAGAGTTTTGGTGCGCGCTTCGGGAACAGAACCGTTGGTTCGCGTGATGGTGGAATGCGAAGATATCGCTGAAGCCAAAAAAAATGCTCAGGCCTTAGCTGAACTCATTCCGCTCGAAGCATAAGGAGAGACGATGACGACATCCGTTTTGATCGTAGAAGATGAGCCGTCAATTTTAGAGTTAATTTCTTATACCTGTCGAACCTCCGGAATGGAGGTCCGCAAGGCAGCGAACGTTGCCGAAGCAAAGAAGAATCTCGAAGCAGCCAAACCGGACATCATTCTCTTGGACTGGATGCTTCCGGATTGCGCCGGTCTGGAGTGGCTGCATGAACTTCGGCGTTACCACAGCAACGAAAGTTTGCCCGTCATCATGCTGACCGCCCGCGGACAAGAAGACGACAGGGTTCGAGGTTTAGAGGCGGGGGCCGATGACTACGTGACTAAGCCCTTCTCTCCGAGAGAGCTCGTCGCCAGAATTCGTGCTGTTATCCGGCGCAAGGGCGGCGATGCTCTTCCTGATACGCTGCGAGTAGGACCGCTTGAGATTGATGCTGAGCGGTATGAAGCACGAGTCAACGGCAAACCGCTGCGATTGTCTGCAGTGGAATTTAAATTTCTTCAAGTTTTTGCCAAGCACCCGGGACGTGTTTATTCTCGCGCCCAGCTTATCGACAAGGTTTGGGGTGTCGGCGCAGATATTGACGAAAGAACCGTTGACGTTCACATGCTGCGTCTGCGCAAACAGTTGGCGGGTACTGCCGCGGCTGACTTTATAGAGACGGTTCGAGGAGTCGGGTATCGAGCCTCAAACTTAAAAGCTTAAACAGATTTTGGAAAACGGCTCTTGTATGAACCTCAGCCGCGTTTTATAAGCGGTTTAAGAATTCCTAATCCGGTTAGCTCAAGGCGCGATTCCGGATTTCTATTAAACAAAAAGTTTACTAGCAAGATACTAGTAAAAAAGAGGAATATGACCGATAAAAACCATACCAAGTTTGAAGAGAAAGAGCTGCGGTTTCGTCAGACGCTTAGTGCGCTTCCCGACGGCGTGGTTTTGTTGCGAAAGGATCTGGTGATTCAGTGGATGAACCGTATCGCTGAACGAGATCTCTCGTTGGATCCGGAAAAAGATGTCGGGAAAAAGCTGACGGATGTGTTTGCGAATCCGGAATTCATTCAGCACATTCAGTCTGACCGATGGAAAGCTCGTCAATTGATCGATCTTCCAGACGGACGAGTTTTAGAAGTCCGCGTAATTTCCGCCGGCAAAAAATATACCGTCGTCGTCACGCGCGACATTACCGAATCCAAGAGAATCGATGACTTCCGCCGTGATTTTGTCGGTAATGTTTCTCACGAACTGCGAACTCCTCTGACGGTGATTCAAGGGTTTCTTGAACTTGCAACTGAAAATCCGAATCTTAATGAAGAGGATCGGCTGCACTGGGAAATGATGCTTGAGCAGGCTGAAAGGATGCGTGCGTTGGTTGACGATTTACTTGCACTGTCCAGGCTCGAGCAAGATGCAGCCCCGGCTTCTCGCGAACTTATTGATGTGGATGAAATCTTGGAAGAGGCAGCGGCAGAAGGCCGGATGATTTCCGGAGGTGCTCATGAGATTAAGATTACGAAAGTGGCGCCGGAAGGAATACTGGGTGACTTTAAAGACATGCGAAGCGCCGTTACCAATCTCGTGACTAATGCGGTGCGCTATACGCCGAAGGATGGCAAGATTGAACTTTCATGGGAAGTGAAAGACGAGCAAGGTATTTTGTCAGTCAAGGACAACGGGATTGGCATTGCACCGGAACATATTCCTCGCGTAACCGAGCGTTTTTATCGCGTGGATAAGTCTCGCTCCAGAGAAACAGGGGGAACTGGTTTAGGTCTTGCGATTGTCAAACACGTTTTGTTCCGCCATCAAGCTCAGCTGCAAATTGAGTCCGAACTCGGAAAGGGTTCAACCTTTAAGATCATTATTTCTAAAGCTCGTTTAGCTCCCCCCATTAATAACAAAGATCTTCTTCTAGGAACAAGTCAGGAAAGCACGCCCGAGAGCGGAGTATGAGTATTCCGTCCGTATCTGCAGGGCAGTGGTAATTGACCAAAGAGCAATGCGTCAGACCCACTTCGCAATGTTGTGATCGGGTAAGGTGGAAATTTTTTCTAAAGTTGAGTAGAATCACGTTTCCGGTCCGACGTAAATTTATTCGGGAGCTTTCAAAGCAAGCATTTTGGAATTGTGTTATATTCACGTTTCCTTGATGAACGGGGTGTAGCGTAGTCTGGTAGCGCGCCTGCTTTGGGAGCAGGATGCCGCAGGTTCGAATCCTGTCGTCCCGACCATTTTCCCTCATGCACGCTTTTGACAAGCGAAATCGCTTCGATTGGGTGCACATGGTTGACAAAAGCGTGCATGAGCGAGAAAAACCGTATAACCCCCGAGACGAGCAAGCCCGGGCGCACTCCCCCGCTCCGTCCGGCGCGTCGGCAACGCCTCCGGTTGCGGCGTATTCGCGCAGACGACCCGCATGCGCCCCCAATGCGCTATCATAGACGCAGGTGATCGGCGCGCACCCTGTTTCCGCGCCGCACGCGACGCGCGCCGGCCCGGCCGCACCGCGCGAATCCTGCAATGACGCTTGGAGATACGCTTTGAGTTCGACGTTTCAAGACCTCGGCCTGTCCGAGACGACCCTGTCCGCCGTCGAGCGGATGGGATTCACCGTGCCCACCCCCGTGCAAGAGCAGGCGATACCGCTGGCCCTCGAAGGTCGCGACGTCGTGGCCGCCGCGACAACCGGCACCGGCAAGACGGCGGCGTTCGCGCTGCCTTTGTTTGAGCGCATCGGCCGCGGCAAACGCCCCGGTTCGCCGCGAGCGCTCGTCGTGAGCCCCACGCGCGAGCTCGCGCAGCAGATCGACGCCGCATGCCTGCAGCTGGCGAAGGCGTCGGGGCGCCGCATGCTCACCGTGGTGGGCGGCATGCCGTTTGCATTTGTTCTTTCGGTGCTTGAAGGCTACGGCGTGATGCGTGTGGAGTTCGACTCCACGCTTCAGACCGTGCTGATGCTTGCGTTCTTCACGACCATCGGCATGATGGCAAGCCTCAAGCTCATCAGCCAGGGCGGAAAGCTTCTTCTGGGCTTTCTGATTTCCGTGACGGTGCTCGCTGTTTTGCAAAACATTCTCGGCGTCACCATTACAAAGATGATGGGGGTCGACTTCCACTACGGACTTTTGGCCGGTTCCGTATCCATGATGGGCGGCCTGGGGACGTCGGCTGCTTTCGGTCCCAATTTCGAGCAGCTCTACGGCATTTCCGGCGGCACGGTTGTTGCCGTGACTTCGGCTACGTTCGGCATGGTCGCCGCCCTTGTGATCGGCGGTCCGTTCGGCGAATGGCTGATTCGCAAATATAAGGTGCGCACGCCGATGACCGATCCGGAGTTGGCAGCAAAGCTCAATGTTCCCGAAGAAGTCGAAACCGATATTATCGACGAGCATTCGGCCGAACACCCGAGCTTTACCGAGCAGCTGCTCAAGGCGGGCGGCATGATTGCCATCTGCATGGCTTTGGGCACGATCGTGAGCCACTTCCTCGGTCAGTTCATTACGCTGCCCGCCTACATC
>USHK01000046.1 GCA_900554375.1 uncultured Sutterella sp. | reverse complement strand
GCCACTATGAACAGCCCGCGCTGCCGAGCATGAATTACTCTCGTATGGTCGAATACAAGATTGATCCGAAAAGCATGACGGTAATGCAAACATGGGAGTTTGGCAAAGAGAGAGGCGCAGAAGGATTTGCACCGATTACTTCCAACTGCTCTTATCAGCCTGACAAAAACTCTATGATGGGATTTTACGGTTCAATCGACCTCTTTGATCAAACCAAGGGAACCATTGGCCGAATTCAAGAAGTGGACTACAACACTAAAGACATTAAGGTTGAAATTGATGTCGCCAACAGCCAGCCTTCCTCCCCGCATTACCAAGCTCATGTGCTTGATCTGAATCATTCTTTCGCTAAATAGTCTTTTAAACACATCGAGGAAGGAGGCCTCCTTCTTCCTCAATTCTCAAAGAGGACATCATGCAAAAATTCACAAAACTCTTCGCTGCCACTATCGCTTTTTGTTCCGGAATCGCCTTTGCCGCGGTTGAAGGCACAGATTATGTCGTTCTTGAAACACCGATTGCCAACGCAGAAGGTACTCTCATCAAGGTTTTCAGCTATGACTGCCCCTTCTGCTTTAAGTACGCAAAAGCCGTCGACAAAGCCGTAGCCGCAAAAACGACCGATTTCAACTTCACTCCGTTTCATTTGAAAACAAAAGGACGCTTTGGCATTCAAGGCTCCACGCTGCTCGCTGCTGCTTTGGTTAAAGATGAAAATGAAGGTTTAAAGCCGCTGGATCCGAAATCTAACTTCCATAAAGTCGAAATGGCGCTCTACCAAGCCTATCACGTTAAGAAAATGCGTTGGGATGATGGTAAAAATCCGGATGCTTTCATTCAGACAGGCCTCGATGCTTTAGGTTGGAGCCGTGCAGATTACGACACAATGGCCAAAAATCCGAAAGTCCAAAACTTGATCAAGCAATGGGACGCCGGATACCCGGTAGCCAAAATTCAGGGCGTTCCGGCTTATGTCGTCAACGGCAAGTACCTGCTCATGACCAAAAACATTAAGTCGATTGACAGCATGGCAGAAACTATTCGTGAACTGGGTAAAAAATAGGTGTCGATATGAAATTCTTTTCTCGTTTGAAAGCCGATCCGGCTGCAGCGCTTTACGATTGGCAGAACACTCGAACTCCTTGGATCATTATGACGGGCGCCATGATCGCATTGGTATTAATCGCACACTATGTTTTCCAAGACTGGATGCATATGGCGCCGTGTGAGCAGTGTGTGTACATTCGATTTGGAAACCTTGTCATCGCATTCGGCGGTCTCATTGCGCTTATAGATCCCAGGAAAGCATGGACCAAACTTTGCGGTTACGCACTCGCCTTCGGCGGTCTTATATACACTGCGCTTTGCTGCTTTAAGCTGATGAAAATCCATGCAGCTGTGCACTCTGACGATCCGGCAGCCATGTTCGGCGTCCAGGGCTGCTCCACCGACCCATCCTTTCCGTTCGGTTTGCCGCTTGCTCAGTGGGCGCCCGACTGGTTCAAGCCTACCGGTGACTGCGGATATGACAGTCCGATGCCGCCTGAGGGGGTTGACTTATCGGCTCTGCAGCACTTTTTTATCGACCTGTATCAACAAAGCGACGGATGGTATCTCATTCCTCAATGGAAATTCATGGATATGGCTGAGTGCTGTCTGCTTGCATGCGCGGTTTGTGCGTTGATTCTTGCAGCCATGCTGACTGCCTGGGCCATAAAGTCAAAAAGTAATCCAAAAATGCCGTTCGCTCGTTCTCTTTCTGTTTGAAAATTTATTCTGCGGCTTGCGATCAAATCAGCTTCATCACTGCTGCTGAAATCGCCCGCAGATTATTCCTTTGAGCTTTTTGAATACCTTCCGCTTTCGCTAAAAAACTTCCGTCCTCCTTTTCGCTTTCTTTCCGGCGTTTTTGCTCGATGGAATGATTGAAGATTCTGCTTATCCGCTGAAAACTTCCTAAAAAATACCGATCTTGAATAGACGGACTTGTCGCTATCCTGAAATTTGAGTTGTTTTTTATCTTTTACGGCTTGATACTCAGGGTATAAAGGAAAATTTCCAGTGCCAATTCCCTGCTGTGGTTCTATACTTGACCCGTCAACCTAAGGTGAAAAACTATGAACCATAAAGTCATTGGCATCAGCCAAAGTTTTAGTCCTGCTCCCTTCGTTCGTGCCTTGAAAGAAAGGCTTCAATCAACATTCCTCCCCGACGGTACTCGTCCCCGCATCGAATTAGTCGACCTTGATTGGCCTTCTCCGGATGCAGACGCTCCAAAACTCGTCCAAGAAGGAGACGTAAAGATTCGCGTGCTCGAAGAGTCGTATCAGCTCATTGATAAAGGCGCACAAGTGATTGCGTTGTGCAACTTCAGAAACATCGGTTTCTTAAATGAAGTCCAAACGGAAATCACAACGCCCGTTACCGATATTCTTCAAGCCTGTATTGAAGAACTGAAGAAGAACCCTGTCAAAAAACTCGGCTATCTGGGACGCCCCGGAACGGAAAAAGCTAAGCTCATTACCGAAACCGTTAATCGTGAAGTTCCGGTCGAATGGGTTTATCCGAGTGAAGCTATGCTGGAAGTGTTTGATGAACTCGAAAGCGGCGGTAAATGCGCCGTCCTTCCCGACCAGAATAAAGCCTGCGAATTATTCGGTAAGGTGTGCTCCAATCTTTTGAGCGAAGGTGCCGAGCTCGTCTTCCCGACCTGCGTGATGCAGTCTTTATTTGCCGCCGCCCTGAAATCCGAAGGCTTTAACGTCTTGGACTCCATGAGCGCATACGTTTCTTATCTTTGCTTCACCGACTGGGAAAAACTGCCTAAACCCTTCAAAATCGGCATCGTAGGCGGTCTCGGACCGGCCGCCACCGTTGACCTTTACGACAAGATCACTAAAGCTACACCTGCTAAGAACGACCAGGAACACATCAAGGTTGCCGTCGAACAGAATCCTCAGATTCCCGACCGCACCAAATATCTGCTTCACGGCGGCGTCGACCCCACACTTTCATTGTATGCCGCCTGCCGCAAACTGGAAAAAGATGCCGTCGACGCTATTGTGATCGCCTGCAATACGGCGCACGCCTACTTCGAGACCATCGTCCCCCACTTAAGCGTTCCGCTCATCAACATGCAGCAGGTCACACTCGAAGAAATCCGCGACAAGTTTGGTCCTGATGTCGTCATCGGCTTAATGGCCACCGACGGTACGATTCAGACAGGTATTTACGGCCGAAAAGCCAAGTCAATGAAACTGGCCATGGTCGTGCCTGACAAAGAACATCAGGCAATGGTTATGGAAGCTATTTACGGTGAAAAAGGCGTAAAAGCCGGTTATACGGACGGCTACTGCAAAGAGGTTTTACTTAAGGCAGCAGAACATTTAGTCCGAGATAAAGGCGCCAAAGCGCTTATTCTCGGATGCACCGAGCTGCCCTTAATTCTCGAAGAAACCGACGACATCAAGCTTGGCGACGGTCACGCAGCAATCGTAGACCCAACTTCATCGCTCGCTCGCCGCGTCGTTAAAGTTGCCGGAGAAATCACTAAGATCAGAGGTGTTCGCTAATGTATTTTCAAGCTAAAGACTATTCCCCGGTTCCTGCCGGAACCAAAGTAGCCTTTATCGGCCTTGGCACAATGGGTTTTCCGATGGCGGGGCATCTCCTGCACGCGGGCTGTGAAGTCACCGTTTATAACCGCACTGCGTCCAAGGCTCAAAACTGGGTGGAAAAATTCGGCGGCAAAGCCGCGCCGACCCCTCGTGAGGCCGCCGAAGGAGCTGACGTAGTGTTTACCTGTGTCGGCAACGATGATGATTTGCGCAGTGTTCTGCTCGGAGAAAACGGCGCATTTGCCGGAATGAAGAAAGGCGCCGTTTTATGGGACGCTACGACTGATTCTGCGGAAGTAGCTAAAGAAATGGCCTCAAAAGCGGAATCCCTGGGGCTGCATTTTGTCGATGCGCCGGTTTCCGGCGGTCAGGACGGAGCCGTCAGCGGCAGTTTGACCGTCATGTGCGGAGGAGACCCGGAAGTCATTGAAAACGTCAAACCAATTGCCGATGCATTTGCATGCTCCATTCGCCGAATCGGACCGGTTGGTTCCGGTCAGCTCGCCAAGATGTGCAATCAAATCTGCATAGCCGGTGTCGTTCAAGGTCTGGCCGAAGCCATCGCTTTCGGTCAAACTGCAGGGATCGATATGTATACCGTGCTCGACGTGATCGGAAAAGGCGCTGCGTCTTCCTGGCAAATGCACCGCAGAGGCGATACGATGATCGAAGGTAAATTTGATTTCGGGTTTGCGGTTGACTGGATGCGCAAGGATTTGGGGATCTGCCTGGAACAAGCCCGCAAGACCGGCGCTGACCTGCCCCTGACAGCACTTGTGGACCAGTTCTACGGTGAAGTCCAAAACATGGGTGCAGGAAGATTCGACACTTCTTCTCTCATTCTTCGACTCAACCGAGAGCCTAAGAACTCGTAAGTTTCCTCTGATGTGAGAAAGCCTCGGATTTACCGAGGCTTTCGTGTTTTTTCTAATAAAATCAATCAGATTTTCATGATTTCCTGTCTGTAGAAACGAAGTTCTTCGACAGAGTCATAGATATCCGAGAGCGCTTCGTGGCGAGATGTCTTCTGATATTTTTTCATGGCCTCGGGTGACCAACGCTTGACGCATTCTTTAAAGGAAGAAACATCCAGATTACGGTAATGGAAAAACTGCTCCAGGCGCGGCGTCCAGCGCGCCATGAATCGGCGGTCCTGTCCTATCGAGTTTCCGCACAGCGGGCTTTTGCCGGCCGGGACATATTTGGAGAAGAAATCAATAAAAATCTGTGCAGCATCGTCTTCTGTGACTTTGCTTTCCAGACAGCGATTAACGAGGCCGCTTCTCGTATGAGTCGCCGTGTTCCAGGAGTCCATATTAGAAAGAATCGCTGCATCTTGATGAATTGCAACCACAGGTCCTTCGGCAATCACATTGAGCTGCGGATCCGTAATGACGGCCGCCATTTCAAGGATGCGGTTAATCTGCGGCTCTAAGCCGGTCATCTCCAAATCCATCCAAATCAGATTATTCTCGTTAAACAGCGGATCTCTTTCGATCGCAAAACCGTTATTGCTCATATTCTTCTCAACCAAATTTTGAATCTTTCACGGCATTTTAGAACAAACAAAGAAGATCCGAACCGATGCTCCGGCCGGATCTTTTGATGATGCCGAAATTCGGCGAAAATCAGTCTTTGTGATGACCTTTCTTATGGCCGCGTCCGTGACCTTCCCAGTCGTGACCGGGCGGCCGATGTTTCCAGCCATGGTCTTTAAAATGTCGCGGACCGCCATATTCTCTCGGCGGAGGAGGCGGAGCGGCATGACGCGGGGGAGGAGGCATAAACCCGGGCCCCGGAGGGGGCGGCGGCGGAGCCGCGTGTCCATAATAGTTGTTGTACCAGCCGCGTCTGACGAAATACACGGGCACGCCGCAAGCTCCGTACTCGGCGCAGTAACGTTTCCAGTGACGGCGATGCTTATCCGGAACCGTCAGATAAATCGGAGCGCCTGCAAGCGCTGCTCCGATTGCGACGATCGGGTTGGCATTCCAAAGAGAGGGAGTCACTCCTTGGATCGGAAGCACTCCATAATACCCGGGGGAACCTACACCGATGTTGACATCAACATGCACGCCGGCCATTGAAGGCATTGAAGGCATTGAAACTACTCCGGCAAAACAGAAGATCGCCGCATATCGCTTCAGATGTTGAAAGGTAAGCATTTTCTGCTCCGCAAAGGCACTCAATTTCTTCGATTCAGTATATAGGGACGTGAATTGTTCAAACGTTGTATCCCTTATTTTTGTGCATACTTTGGGCGGCGAAGTGACTTCTCTATAATTCCTGAATCTCTTCCTCTCTTTGTACCAAGAATGAATTCAGCTGCAGCTTTTGAAATCGTTTTTATCTTGTTTTTATTCGGGAATTTTGTTCTCAAGTACTATCTCGACCGTCGTCAGGTCCTATCGATCCTGAGGAATCGCGGTGCGGTACCTCTCGCCTTCACCGGCAAAATCTCTTTGGAGGCCCATCAAAAAGCCGCTGACTACTCAGTTGAGCGCATTAAGTTCAGTCAGCTCTCACGCATCACCGACTTAGGCTTTGTTTTAATCGCTACCTTCGGAGGACTGATCCAGTGGATCTACGGGGAAGTCTACGGTTGGCTAGGCACAGATATTTGGGCCCAAATCGTCATTATTTTGGGCTATGGACTGCTCTCTTCTTTGATCGATCTGCCCTTCTCCTGGTATTCGACATTTAGGATTGAAGCAAAATACGGCTTTAACACTACGACTCCGGCTCGTTTCGTCAAAGACCTTCTTCTTTCAGGCTTCTTAAGTTTGATTCTGGGTATTCCCATTCTCTCAGCGGTTCTTTGGATTTGGAATGCGACAGGAGCTTTCTGGTGGTTCTGGGCGTGGCTTGCCTACATCTTCTTCATTTCGGTGGTCCAATGGATTTATCCGACTTTTATCGCTCCGCTCTTTAATAAATTTACGCCTCTTCCCGACGGTGAACTCAAAATCCGACTGGAAGGACTGCTTTGCCGGATCGGATTTGCCTCCAAAGGCCTATCTGTGATGGATGCCTCTAAACGAAGCGCCAAGGGCAACGCTTACATGACCGGCTTTGGGAAAAACAAGCGCATTGTATTGTTCGACACATTGCTCAGCAAAATGACACCGGAAGAAACCGAAGCAGTCCTTGCTCACGAACTGGGGCATTACAAGCTGCACCATATCTATAAGATGATGGCTTTCAGCTTTGCCTTCTCGCTGCTTTTCTTTTGGATACTCTCCGTCCTTGCGGAATGCTCATGGTTCTATGAAGGCTTAGGGGTCACCCTCTCGCATGGCTCCAGCCACGGAGTCGCCCTTATCCTCTTTTCTATTGCAGTTCCGACTTTCTTGTTCCCGCTCGCTCCTCTAACGAGCCTGTTTTCACGCAAACATGAATTTGAAGCCGATGCATTTGCCGTCCGCTACAGTAGCGGAAGTGCCCTCATTAGTGCGTTAGTCAAGCTTTTCTCCGACAATGCCGCTACTCTAACGCCTGATCCGCTGTATTCGGCTTTTTACTCTTCGCACCCGGATGCAGCAATCAGAATTGCAACGATTCAAAAAGCGATGAGCAGATAAATGAAAGAGCATCTTTGGTTTAAAGCGCGCGTGATTTCTTCGCACGGCAAACACAGCTTTGTCGAAAAGGAAGACGGCACGGTTCTGGAAGCAACCCGAAAAGGTAAAAAAGTCGACCTGGCTGTTGGCGATATCGTTGAATGTTTGCAAACGTCCTCGGAACAAGTTTCGATCCAAAAAATCGAACCAAGACGATCTTTGCTTTATCGCAGCGACGAACTTAGGACCAAACCTTTAGCTTCCAACATCGATCAGGTTGCCGTCGTCTTTGCGACACGGCCCTCCTACAACCCTCATTTCATCTGGAAGGCAATGCTGGCGGCTGAAACAGCCGATATCCATATCCTTATGATACGGAATAAGACCGACTTTTCTGCTGACGAAGCCCTTGTCCGCCCCTTCATTGAACAGCTCAAAGAGCTCGGTGCCGAGGTTGTGGAGGTTTCCGCAACTACGGACCCGGAAGGCACTGTTACGAAGCTCGAACCTCTTTTTAGGGGCAAAGTGACGCTTTTGATCGGGCAATCAGGAATGGGGAAATCGACAATTTTGAACCTCTTAGTCAAAGATGCAGATCAGAGGACGCAGGAGTACTCGGTCGCCCTGAACCTCGGAAAACAAACCACCACGGCAGCGCGCTGGTT
>USHK01000045.1 GCA_900554375.1 uncultured Sutterella sp. | reverse complement strand
CAATGCAAGAGATGAATTAGGGATTTTTAAACCTTCGGTTTGATAATTGAGACGGGACTAAAACCCTGATCTTTGAGTTTTTTCTTTTCAGCCAGGGTTCGCAGGGAGATCCCTTTCAGGAATTTGCGAATTTCCTCGTTGAGGCTTTCCCAAAGATCAAACGTGATGCACTCACCTTCGCCGTCGCATATCGCTCTGTTTTTATCACAGCTGGCTTTTTCCAGCGGATCGTCTACGGCTTCCAAAATATCAATCACCGTAATTTGGTCCGCAGGCTTTGCCAAGCGGTACCCGCCGGCAGGTCCGCGCACGCCTTCAAGCAAGCCGGCCCGACGCAGCTTTCCGAAGATCTGCTCGAGATAGGCACTTGAGAGATGGCGTCTGTCACCGATGGCAGCAATCGACACATACTCTTCAGGGTCATGAAGCGCAATGTCAAGCATCGCGGTCACAGCGAAACGGCCTTTGGTAGTAAGTTTCATCTTTATTCCGATTTATTTTGTCGGAAATAATAGACCGTTTTATTTCCGAGTGCAACAGTCGGAAATAAAAAGCCCTCCGAAGAGGGCTAAGGAAAATGATACTTCAGGGCTTATAAGGCAGACCCGGGAATGTAAACAGAAGCTCGTTTCTTAACGACTTCAAGCAGACCTTCACAGGCGTCTTCACAATAGTCAAGCACGGTGTTAAAACCTTCATTGCCACCGTAATAAGGATCGGGCACAACGGCCGTGTCGTATTCGGTTGCATAACGCATAAGGAGCGCCAGCTTATGCTTATACATCGGAGGGCAGATCTGCTGCATGGCAGTCAGATTTTCCCAATCCATCGCCAAAATGAAGTCACAATCTCTAAAGTCGTCGGACGTAATCTGACGAGCCCTAAGTTCGGATAAATCGTATCCACGCTTACGGCCTGCAATCTGAGCGCGCACGTCCGGAGCCTCTCCGACGTGATAACCATGTGTACCGGCAGAATCCACGATTACTTTGTCAGTCAATCCGGCTTCCTTCACCATTTTCTTAAAAACTGCTTCAGCCGTAGGAGAACGACAGATGTTCCCCATGCACACAAATAAAACTTTTACCATGTTTTTTGCATTCTTCTGTATTGACGATTAATCACACCCCTCTCGCGTACACCGCAGGCAGGTTGCAATAGCATACGAGCCCCTAACGCTTTTTGCAAAAATGTATAGGGTAATCACCAATAACTCAACTCAAAATGAGCACTCAAGCGCCCGTTTTGCCGCCCTCCTCGTCCTCTCCCGGCGTTGCACCGAAAACTTGTTTACGGATAGAAGCCAATTTATCCCGTACTTCCGAAGCCTTTTCGAACTCAAGATTCTTAGCATGCTCAAACATTTCGTTTTCGAGGCGTTTGATTTCTCGAGCAAGTTCTTTCGGCCCCATTTTTTCGTAATCCTGCCCATCCACCAATCCGAATTCGTTTTCAAGACTATCCGGCTTATAAACACCGTCGATGATGTCCCGAATTTCTTTTTTGACGCTCTTCGGCGTGATGTTATGGGCCGCGTTATATGCCGTTTGCTTTTCCCTGCGTCGGGCGGTTTCATCCATTGCTCTGCGCATGGAATCAGTAATCGTATCCGCGTAAAGAATCGCTTTGCCTTCCACATTACGCGCAGCGCGTCCGATGGTTTGGATCAAAGAACGCTCGCTTCTTAGAAAACCTTCCTTATCTGCATCCAGAATTGCAACTAAGGCTACTTCGGGGATGTCCAAGCCCTCGCGGAGCAAGTTAATGCCGATCAGAACGTCAAAAACGCCCGCACGGAGGTCGCGAATAATCTCCACGCGCTCGACCGTATCGATATCCGAGTGCAGATAACGGACTTTGATGTCGTTGTCCTGCAGAAAGTCCGTTAAGTCTTCCGCCATCCTCTTTGTCAGCGTGGTAATCAGAATGCGCTGGCCCTTAGGGACGCGCTCTTTGATTTCTGCCAGTACATCGTCCACCTGCGTTGTAGCAGGACGCACCTCCACTTCCGGATCAACCAAACCGGTAGGACGTACCACCTGTTCGACGATTTGAGAAGAGTGATTAAGCTCATAATCCGCCGGCGTAGCCGAGACAAAGATTGCCCGACGCATTTTGCTTTCGAACTCATCGAAGCGAAGCGGACGATTGTCCTTAGCACTCGGCAGGCGAAACCCATATGTCACAAGCGTTTCTTTTCTCGCGCTGTCCCCGCGGTACATACCGCCGATCTGTCCCAAAAGAACATGAGATTCATCAAAAAACATCAATGCGTCTTTCGGAAGATAGTCGATCAAAGTAGGGGGAGGCTCCCCGGGAAGGCCGCCTGCGAGGTGACGGCTGTAGTTTTCAATTCCTTTGCAGAACCCAACTTCATGGAGCATTTCCAGATCAAAGAGTGTTCTTTCACGGATTCGCTGGGCTTCGAGGAGCTTTCCGCTTTCAAGAAATTTCGTTTCCTGCTCTCTGAGTTCCTCCTTTATCGCCTCAATTGCTCTGAGGATGTCGTTTCTCGGCGTCACATAGTTAGACGTCGGGTAAATCGCAAAACGATCCACTTTTTGACGCGTTTTCCCTGTCAAAGGATCAAAGAAATACATCGCCTCGATTTCATCATCGAAAAGCTCGATACGAAGTGCCATTTCCGAATGTTCCGCCGGAAACACATCGATAGTATCGCCGCGGACTCTGAATTTGCCGCGCGTAAATTCCATGTCATTGCGTTCGTACTGAATTCGAACCAAATGAGAAATCAAATCTCTCTGTTCGATCTTATCTCCGACTTTTAAGATTAAGCGCATCTCAGTGTAGGACTCAGGCTTGCCGATGCCGTATATGGCGGAGACTGTCGCCACAATAATGACATCGCGGCGCTCCAAAACACTCTTAGACGCCGACAGACGCATCTGTTCAATATGTTCATTGATGGCAGAATCCTTCTCAATAAAGAGGTCCCGCTGAGGTACGTAAGCTTCCGGCTGATAATAGTCGTAGTAGCTGACGAAGTATTCCACAGCGTTATTCGGAAAAAAATCTCGCATTTCTGCGTAGAGCTGAGCTGCCAGTGTTTTATTGGGAGCCATTATCAGCGTCGGAAGCCCTGTTCTAGCAATCACATTTGCCATCGTGTAGGTTTTACCGCTTCCCGTCACGCCGAGCAATGTCTGAGCCGTGAGGCCGTCCTCAATGCCTTCCACAAGTTCTTTAATTGCCTGAGGCTGGTCGCCGGACGCCTCAAAAGGCTGGTGCAGTTCAAACGGAGAATTTGGAAATCTGATGATTTTCAAGGTGGTGTCTGCCTAAAGAATTCTTTGAATTTGAAAAGTTTAGAACGAATCCTGAGATTCCGGCTTTGCAATCATCCGATCTGGTCAGCCAGGGTCTCATTGTTGAGTTTTAGATGAGCCCTGAGGACATATTCATTCCCCCTCACTTTCCAAACTAAACCCTCAATCAAATTTCGTCACTTCATTTTCTCAAGAGCGGCGGGTGATTTAAATACCAATAATTCAAATTTATAAAATCACCCATATGGAGTCCTTCCTACTAAATAGCGTTAGAAATTAGCGTGTTAAACAAGCCGTTGATGTTCGTTTTCGGGAAACGTAAAACGCCGGACCGGAAGAGAAAGATTTCCTTATTAACTTTTTTGAAGGAGATTTTTCCTTAGAACCCTCTCCAATCCGAGTTTAATTGTTATCTAATGTTCATCAACTCTCATTTGAGACCCCTCTAAATATAGAATCCCATTTTGAGTCTCTTTTTAATTAACTATATGAATAACAACGATTTTCCATCCTTCCATGATTTAGTAACAAAGTATTGACTTCTAAAAATTTTGCTGTCACAATGCATATGTCTGTTGTTTGACGGACATGACAATTGGGATTACTGCTATGTGTATATTTAACATTGGCAAGTGCCTATTTAACATAGGCATGCGCCGCACGTTACACCTCACGCGGTTTACGATGCGTGATTGCTTCTCCTTCAACAAATTCCTCTCCGAATCTGACATCTAGTCCTCCGGGCCATTCTGTATCGCTTCGGCTCGAATTGCTTTTCTCTAAATTTCTTCAGTGAAGTCTCTTGGTGTTCAAGCCTTTTTAGAGCTTGTTCAGGGGGTTTTATTGTCGAGAAAAGCCAACTCCACAATTCTTTAATTTTGTTGCGGATTTATTCACCTTATTAAATAAATCCGGAGGACTACTATTATGCAAAAGCTTAAAGTCGCAGCTTCTTCTTTACTGAAAGATAAACTTCAGGTTGAACGTGAAGTCGTTTGCCTCTCAAATGCTGACTTTACTGAAGTCTCCGCCGTTGTAATCGACATTGAAGACTATCGGAAAGGCGGGTTAAACAAGGTTAATGCCACTGCCTTGGAAATCCCCGTTTTTCTTTATCTCCGCGATGAAGACACCACTCCTGAAGAGCTCGTCGGTCACGTGGTTGGTGTGATCAACGATGATCTTACCGACAGACGTCTTTTCGGCCGTCAAATCGATGAAGCTGCCAAACGCTACGAAGACAAGCTCCTTCCTCCTTTCTTCGGCGCCCTCGCCCAATACGTATACAAAGGAAAGTCCCAGTTTGACTGCCCGGGACATCAGGGAGGCGCATACTTCCGCCGCCATCCGGCCGGCCGCGCATTCTATGACTTTTTCGGTGAGGAGCTTTTCCGCTCCGACCTTTGCAATGCTGACGTTGCGATGGGCGACCTTTTAATTCATGAAGGTGCACCGCTAACCGCTCAAAAAGCTGCCGCTAAGGTATTCAATGCCGATAAGACTTATTTCGTTTTGAACGGAACCTCCGCCTCTAACAAAGTCGTATTAAATGCGGCTTTAACTCCCGGTGACTTGGTTTTGTATGACCGAAACAACCACAAGTCAATTAACCACGGAGCTCTGCTGCAAGCCGGCGCTACTCCGATTTATCTTGAAACTGCCCGCAACCCCTTCGGATTTATCGGCGGCATTGATGAAAAGTGTTTTGACGAAGCGTATCTCCGCAGCCTAGTTAGAGAAAAATGTCCTGAAAAAGCGGATGCCAAGCGCCCCTTCCGCCTTGCAGTCATCCAACTCGGCACTTATGACGGCACGATTTATAACGCTCGACAAGTTGTCGACAAAATCGGTCACCTTTGTGATTACATCCTCTTTGACTCCGCATGGGTAGGCTACGAGCAATTCATTCCAATGATGCGTGACTGTTCCCCGCTTCTTCTCGAGTTAGGACCGGAAGACCCAGGTATCTTTGTCACACAGTCTGTTCATAAGCAGCAAGCAGGTTTTTCTCAGACTTCGCAAATTCACAAAAAGGACTCTCACATTAAGGGACAGGACCGTTATATTCCTCACAAAGTGTTGAATAACGCTTTCATGATGCATGCATCAACCAGTCCGTTTTACCCGCTGTTTGCTTCCTTGGACGTCAACGCAAAAATGCAAGAGGGAGAAGCGGGCCGCAGACTTTGGGCTGACTGCGTTAAGACAGTTATTGATGCTCGCAAATTACTGCTTGAAACCTGTCACTACATCAAACCGTTTATTCCTTCTAAGGTTCGCGGCTCGGATTGGAAATCTTACCCAACGGATCTGATTGCCCAGGATCTGGAATTTTTCAAATTTGTTCCGGGTCAGAAGTGGCATTCTTTCGCAGGATATGGTGAGAACCAATATTTTGTAGATCCCTGCAAATTCATGCTCACTACTCCGGGCATCAATGTTGAGACCGGCGAATACGAGGATTTTGGCGTTCCGGCAACGATTTTGGCTAATTACTTACGCGACAACGGCATCATCCCCGAAAAGAACGACCTCAACTCCATTCTTTTCCTCATGACTCCCGCTGAGAATAAAGAAAAGATGGATCACTTGGTGAGCCAGATCGCTCGCTTTGAAAAATACCTCGATGATGACGCTCCTTTAGAAGAGGTTCTGCCCAATCTTTACAAAGCTTACGAATCTCGCTACCGCAACTATTCCATCCGTCAGCTCTGCCAAGAAATGCATGACTTCTACAAGGAGCGGAATATTAAAGAGATTCAAAAGGAAATGTTCCGCACCGAATTCATGCCTAAGAGCGTGATTAATCCTCAAGAAGCCCACTTTGCATTCCTGCGCGGTCAAGCCGAACTTGTCCGTCTGGAAGATGCAGAAGGAAGAGTTGCTGCTGAAGGGGCTCTGCCCTACCCACCGGGAGTCTTGTGCTGCTTCCCGGGTGAAGTTTGGGGCGGACCCGTGCTCAAGTATTTCTTAGCTTGGCAGGAAGCCATGGGACGGATGCCGGGATTTGCACCCGAACTTCAAGGTGTTTATGTCGAAGACAACGGCAGGGGCGGTAAACAGGTTTACTGCTATGTACTAAAAGAAGATGCTGTCGAACGTCTGACTGCTAAAGGTAAATAAGCCGCGTGCGCGGAAGCTTCGCGCTTTCGCTCTGCCTCTCTACACAGAACATACTTGAGGATATTTTTATGTCTCAGCAAAACCGTACCAAGATGTCAGTTACCCAGCTGACTCTTCTCACTGCTATTAATATGATGGGCTCCGGCATCGTCATGCTGCCGACCAAACTGGCTGAAATTGGAACAATTTCTATTCTTTCCTGGCTCATCACTGCCGTGGGCTCCTTGTGTTTAGCCTATGCCTTTGCCAAGTGCGGCATGTTTAGTAAACGTCCGGGTATGGGCGGCTATTCTGAATATGCTTTCGGCAAAGCCGGCAACTTCATGGCTAACTACACTTATGGTGTTTCGCTTCTTTTTGCCAATATTGCTATCGCCATTACCTGCGTTGGCTACGGCGCGGAGTTTTTGGAAATTGAATTAACGCCGGTTCAAGTTTGCCTTTCCACGATCGTAGTACTTTGGATCTGTACTTCCGCTAACTTTATGGGTGCCTCACTCACCGGAAAATTTAGTGCCCTAGCCGTTTGGTGCGTCATTATTCCCGTGCTGCTTTTAACCGTTATCGGTTGGTTCTGGTTCAGCCCCACAATGTATGTCGAAGCCTGGAATCCGCATAACGAACCTTTCTTCTCTGCTGTCGGTGCTTCAATCTCTATGACGCTATGGGCCTTCTTAGGACTTGAGAGCGCCTGTGCCAACAGTGATGCCGTTGACAATCCCGAGAAGAACGTTCCTATTGCCGTTCTGGCCGCTACTATTGGTGTTGCTATTATCTATATTGTCTCCACCAATATCATCGCGGGTATCGTTCCGAATGCCGAATTGGTTAAATCAAACGCTCCCTTCGGCCTGACGTTTACCATGATGTTCAACTCCACCATCGGCAAGATCGTCACTTTCCTCCTCGTTCTTTCCTGCGCAGGCTCCACACTGGGCTGGCAGTTCACGATTGCTAAGGTATTTCAGCAGTCTGCAATCGACGGTTTCTTCCCGAAGTGCTTTGCTAAAGTCAACAAATGGAAAGCTCCGGTGCTCGGTATGATTATCATTACGGCCATTCAAACCGGCTTCTGTTTCATGACGATTAGCCCTGAACTGTTCAAACAATTCAACCGTCTGGTAGACCTCGCCGTTGTCACCAATATCATGCCTTATCTGCTTTCAATGGCTGCTGTGGCTGTCATCATGAAAGTCGCAAAAGTGGAACCCTCCAAGGCCAAACTTTACAACGTCATTGCCATTATCGGCGCTATCTACAGCTTCTATGCACTCTTCTCCACCGGAATCACAGAAGTCTTCTACGGCTCTTTAGCCACATTCCTGGGATGGACGCTTTGGGGACTGATTGCTCCTAGGTTCGCCAACAACGAAGCTTAATAGTAATTTGTTCTTCATTAAGGACTGCCTGCTGCGGCAGTCCTTTTTGTTTGCACTCTCACAGACTTAGGACTGTCTCTTATACACATCTCCGAGCC
>USHK01000044.1 GCA_900554375.1 uncultured Sutterella sp. | reverse complement strand
GCTTATAACGAGTTAGGCTGGGGCGGATGGTGGTTTTGGGATCCGGTCGAAAATTCTTCTTTTGTTCCCTGGCTCCTTTTAACTGCTCAGCTGCATGCTTTGGTGCTTCTCCGATACCGAGCGCACCTCTCGAAGACGGTTCTGTTTTTCTGCATCGTTTTATTTGCTCTTTGCCTACTTGGCACTTTCATAGTGCGTTCGGGTGTTATCCAATCCGTGCACGCCTTTGCCTCCGATCCTAATCGCGGCGCATTCCTTGTCGTCATTTCGCTATTGATGGTTGTACCGGCCTTATTTCTGTTTATGATCCGGGCGCCCAAGTTTGAAAGCGCCAAACAGATCTCAGGAATTGAGGATATTTCTTTAGTGCTGGCCGTGCTGCTGTTGGCAGTGACTGCTGTGTGCGTGCTTTTCGGGACGCTTTATCCGCTGATTCACGAGGCTCTTGGCAAGGGATCCTTATCCGTCGGAGCTCCTTACTTCAACTCTATTTTTGCGCCGATGGCTATTTTGGCGGCCTTAATGATCGGTGCGGTCCAGATGAAGAACTCTCCGATGTGGACGTGGGGCGCAGCTTTTGCTGTGTCTGCAATTGCTGCCGTTTATTTCGGATTTTTCACGGAAGCTAAATCTTCCGTTTACACAACCGCGGGCGTTTTTAGCGCCCTTTGGATTATTTGCTCTTCCTTTGCGTTGCTGATTTCTAAAAAGAATAAAAACTTCTTTGCCCTTGTCGCTCACTTAGGTATAGCGGTGAGCATTATCGGAGTTGTGGGTGACGTTCAATACTCGCAGGAAGCCGTGGTGAGAATGGGACCGGGACAAGGCCGTCCGCTCGGGGATGTCATTTTTGTGTACGAAGAAACACGTAAGGTGGACACCAATTCTTTCTTCGCCGATGAAGGAAAAATCTTGGTGCTGAACAAACATGAAAAAGTGATTGATGAGCTTCATCCTCAGCGCCAGACATACAAAACCAACGGAATGGAAATGACCGCGGCCGGAATTTCTCATGGTTTCTTTAAGGATTATTACGTGTCCATGGGCAATCGGCTGAGCAGTGATGAATTCTTAGTACGCCTCAGCATTCGTCCCTTGGTGAGCTGGATTTGGATCGGAGGCCTCATCATGCTCTTTTCTGCAGTCTTCTCTTCTGTTTGGCGCCGAAGAGATTGGAGATCCACATGAAATTAGCCCTCAAACTTTTTCTGTGCTTTTTTATTATTTTCTGCGGAACAGCCTCTGCTTTTTCAGCACCTTCCCTGCGCGATCAGGCGATAGAAATTTCCAAGGAACTGCGCGATCCGGCAGCGGTAAATCAGTCCCTCTATGAATCCAATGCTCCTCAAGCAGCTGAGTTAAAAGCAAAGATCTATCAGTTATTGGAAAACGGAGAAAGTCGGGAAACTGTTTTGGAATATTTTGCCTCTCGATACGGAAAGCAAATTCGATACGATCCTCCGGTCGACCCTTGGACGGCTGCGCTTTGGGTAGTTCCGGCTGTACTTTTTACCGGACTGTTGCTGACAGCGCTTTTTCTCATCCTTAGACGTAAACAGGAGAAACGTTAATGAATTTTTCGTTCAAATTTTTAGTGGCTACGGCGGTTTTAGCTGCTTCTTTCGCTGTTGGTGCACAGACGATTTTTTCTTCGGACGGTTACAGTACCGGGAAAGCCCTTGAAAAACCTATGGTCATGAAGCCGTTTGTTGAATTCTCGAAGGCTCGCCCTTTGCCGGAACTCAGGATTTTTACACTTGAAGGCGAGAAAGTAGATTTAGCTAAATATCGAGGAAAACTCTTGATTTTGAATGTTTGGGGGACGTGGTGCACTCCTTGCGTGAGAGAAATTCCTCAGCTGATCCAACTTCAAAAACAGCTCAAGGGTTCTGATATTGAAATCGTCGGCGTTGCTGTTGACAAAAGCGTTGCTGGGATTCCTAAATTTTTGGCTAGAAACAAGATGTCAGAGTTCAACACTTGGTCTGATCCGACAGAGTCGATCGAAGATGTGATGCCGCTCGAAGTCGTTCCCACAAACTTTATCGTTGACGGTGCCGGCAACCTTGTCGGATATCTGCCCGGTTATTTGCCATGGGATGACAAGGACGTCACTCCGTTCTTGAAGAAATTAGCGGGAAAATACGCACAGCCTAAAACAAATTAATCTTGAATTCGGTCGTTAGACAAAGGTGTTGCTTCTGCGTCTAAGACAATTGTCTTATTTTTGTCTGATTTCGAGAAAATTAAAATAATACATTCCGACTCTTAGAAGAGTGAATGTTTACCAAATATGCCGATTTATGTACGGCGCCTATGAAATGAGAATTCGGGCTTCCTGCCAAATCGGCGGCTAATGCTGGGAATATGATTTTTGGGGTAGAGATATTTAACCGGATCAAAATGAGGTGGTGTGTCCTCGTTTTGTGCGGTTTTATTTCTGCTTACGGACAAGCTTCTGAGCTGAAAAGCCTGTTGCCCCCGGTCCGTCTTGCGGTTGTGAACTCTTTCGGATCCAATCTTTCTGTCCGGTATTTCAACGGGACGGTAAACGCCATAGCAAAAGCTGTCGCTCCGAGGCGACTAGTCGTCCAATTTTATGATCAGGAAGTCTTCTTAAAGGCTGCTCAGGTGAAGGGATTTGACCTAGCGATTGCTTCCAGCGGCCTGACCGCACTCATGACGGATGCAAGCGGGGCTTCGGCGCTTCTTACCGTCATAAACAGTCGAACCCCGGATCCAAACCACGCAAACGGCGGCGTCATCGTTGTTCGAAGTGATAGAAACGACATTAACTGTTTGGCGGATCTAAAAGGTAAGACAGTCGCAATTTCGAGTACAAAAGCCTTCGCCGGCTTTTTAGCCGTCATGGGAGAAATTCAGGCCGAAGGTTTGAATCCCAATCACCTCTTTAAGTCGGTGACGGCAACTCATAAACCGATGACGGAGTTGGTCAAGCAAGTTGTCAATAAAGAAGTCGATGTTGCCTTTATTGCGAGCTGTCTTTTGGAAAATATGGAAGCAGACGGTGTAATACCGAATGGCTGTTTAAAAGTTATTAATGAGAAAAAGGATAAAGATTTTTACTGCAAACACTCCACACAGCTTTATCCCGGCTGGATACTGTCAGCTCAGCCGACGCTCGACTCTAAGGTTTTAAGAAAAATCATGGAGGCTCTGCTCCAGCTTCCGCCGGGAAAAGAGGAAGGTTCTTATTGGACCGTGGCTACAGACTACGATCAAATGAATCTGCTCTTAGAACGCATGGAGGTCAGATATCTGGAAGATAGGACCATTGGCTGGATACTGAAATATTATCGATGGTATTTCATTATCGGATGCAGTGTATTTCTTCTATTCCTTCTTAACTGGGCATATCTTGCTTTTACGGTAAGAAGAAAAACAGCTCAGCTTCACAAAAAAGTCGAAGAAAACCGCGAGTATGAACGTGAGAATCGGAGAATCACCGAACGTATTGAAGGATTGGAAAAAGCAAAATCCATCGGAATTATTTCTGCAATGGTTGCGCATGAGCTGAAGCAGCCATTAGGAGCGATCAATAATTATTCAGAGGCCATTCTCAGACAGCTGAAACGCGGTAAAAAACCGACGGAAGAAGTTCTTGAAGAGGCGCTTTCAGAAATTAAATCTGAAAGTCAAAGAGCTTCAGAAATTGTTGAATTCGTTAGAAATATCGGCCGAAAAGAACCACGTGAGCGGAAACGCTTCAATTTAGAATTCTCCGTGAGCCACACAATAGAGCTTATGAAACGGCTAGGGCGCCTGAGCAGCAAGTGCACACTTAGCGGGGAAAAGAATCTGGTTGTTTTCGCTGATCCGTTAAATGTAGATCTGGTTGTGATGAACTTACTTAAAAATGCTGAAGAGGCAGTGAGAGATCAGCCGGACGCAGAAATCAAAGTAGAGATTAAAAATGCGGGAGCTTATGCTCTTGTGATTATTGATGATAACGGTCCGAGGATGTCGGACGAACAGTTTGCCTCAATGCGAAATCTCGGGCAATCCAGGAAAAAGGATGGTTTGGGCCTGGGACTCGCGATTGTCAGAGAGTTGTTAGAAGCTAACGGTGGGTCCTTGAAGCTAGTCAGGATTCCTTCAGGCGGCCTTCGCTGTATAGCTTCTCTTCCTTTAGCCTTGGAGGATAAAGATGGGCCTGGATAAGCTGCAAGAAAATGCTGTCGTAAGAATTATTGATGACGACGATTCGATGCGCAAATCATGGCGTTTCTTAATTGAAGGAGAGGGTTGGACAACCAAGTGTTACTCTTCTGCGCTTCGATTTCTTGAGGAAGATGACCGCACCGCACTGGGCTGCGCAGTATTGGATGTTCGAATGCCGGATATGAGCGGGATTGAACTGCAGCGTGTGATGATGCTGCAAAAAAACGACCTACCTATTATTTTTGTCTCCGCTCATGGCGATATTGATATGGCCGTGCAGGCATTAAAGGACGGAGCAACGGATTTTCTTCCGAAACCAGTCAGCGCGGACCGCCTCTTAACGGCTATTGAAAAGGCCGTGGCTAAGGATGTGGAGCGACGCCACCAGACTCAGCTTACAGAGGAATACCGCCACGTTTTTGATACGCTAACCGCTCGTGAAAAAATGGTGGCAAAGAAGGTTGCAAGAGGTTTGCTTAATAAACAGATTGCCGACGAGTTAGAGATTAGTGAAAAGACCGTGCAGGTTCATCGAGGAGCGGTCTGCCGCAAACTCGGAGTGAAAAGCGCTGTCGGAGTTGCCAGTATCCTCAGTATTCTTCATGAAGAAGATTCTTCATCGGAAGATATTCGCTAGGACGATTTGATCACTAAAGTTATTCCGTGGTATCCGAAAGAAGAGAAGAGTTTTTGTTTAGCGAGTTAAAAATTTTTTCGTTTTCGCTTATTGTGAGCTTTTGAGTTAATCTATTTCGGACAGTCTGAAAGTCGCTTTGGGGAGGAGGAATGATGAAAGATCCGTTAGGTTCTTCGTTACCGACTGCTTCCTCCGCAGTGGATATCCATTCTTTTCAACGAGTATTTCGCAACACCACGACTTCCTATAAATTCCTTTGGTTTTTGTCCATTTTGGATCTTGTAAAGGAGAGGGCACCCGCAAAAAACGGTTCTCTGAGGTTGCCTACAACGGAGATCTTCGCGAGAATGGTTGCAAAAGCGTGGATTCCGACGCAAAGGTTCAAACTGTCCTTTGGAAAATTAGACCGTATTACAGAAATAATTGAGGCGCTGAAAAATCCCGAGAACGGCTTTCCTTTTGACCCGAAATACAAAGAGTCTGAAGCTTTGGTGGCATTAGAGACTTTGGCCGCAGGCGAGCCAGAAAAATTTAAAAAAAATAATTTCTTCACGCTTGGAGAGATATGTGACGTACCGTTTTCTGAGCGTTTGGTTTCCGAAGACGGTGGAATCCGTCAAAGAGGCGGTTCGTTTTAATTCCGTGCGGAACCCGTACTATTTCCCGGACAATAATTCGAGCTGGATTGAGATTCCGCCCGAGTGGCGCGAATACTTCGAAGAAAACTACACGCTCCTCAAAGACTTTACTTATTGGAACTTTGCGGATTTCCTCCAGCTGAAAAACACCGCGGTGCCGGCGTTAACGAGGAAATTCGAGTTGCCCGAAGGCAGAGTGAACTTGGAGAGACAAAGGCATTTCTGGCTTCCTTTCATCCGCTCGTCTCATTTGTCGAGGGATATTTACGGGAATGCGTTCGATCCGGAAGGCTTTGCTTTAGATCATTTCTTACCTTGGACATTCGTGGTGCATAACCAGATTTGGAATTTGACGCCGATGGATCTAGGGCCGAACTCTTCTAAGAGTGATCAAATACCGCAAGATTCATTTATCCGGCCTCTTGCGCTTCAGCATAAAAACCTTATCCGGTACCATATTTCAAAAGACATGGAGTGTTCGAAGGAGTTCTTTGCAGAGTATGAAAACTTCCTCGGCATAGAAATAGCAGATTTTCTTTGCGCACCTGATGCTCAGATAATTGAAATCTTCCGGGAGCATCTTGAGCCGCTCCAACAAACCGCACTGAACATGGGCTTCCCATTATGGCAATAAACGTTAATGATCCGTGCCTCTTCTGCGAAATTTTCAAAAACAAGAAAATCGCAGCTGAAAATGATTTGGCCTTCGCTATTTTTGATGGCTTTCCTGTCAATCCGGGCCACGTTTTAGTGATTCCCAAAAGGCATGTCTCAAATTACTTTGATCTGACAACAAACGAAGTATTGGCTATCAATGAACTGCTTAACAAAATGAAAGCAGAGGTCGAAGAGAAGCTCCATCCTGACGGATACAACGTCGGTGTGAATGTCGGGGCCGATGCCGGGCAGTCAATTTTTCATGTCCATGTTCACCTTATTCCAAGATATAAGGGAGATGTTCCTAATCCAAGAGGCGGAGTAAGAGGCGTTATCCCGGCGAAGCAAAACTACTAGAGAAGTTTTAGAGCTAGCTGATAGGCTGCGCTGATACCTCTCCATTGAGCGGAGCATTTAGATCTACTTCTACACGTTCGGTAAGAGGATGGACGCGGCTTTTTCAAGAACAGTCAAGCAAACGGATTCAAGATTCCGTCGCTCGTGTCTTTCGAAATAGATCTGATTGGATGTCACGACAATGGGGTGGTAAAGATGAAACTGGTGTAGCATGCCTCCATGACACGTATAGATTTAACACCTAAAGAATACTGGATTGCAGGCAGCCCGAGACTGATAGCCTTTTAGAGTGAACTTATTCTTGTCATTTAAAGCAAATTATAGAAAACAGTAGGCTTCTCGCGTGTGTGCTCCGAAAATCGTACTTTCTTTTTCGTTTTTTCTTCTTTTTCTACATAGAATGAAATCATTCGACCTTCATTGAAACATTGAAAATGAACAGCACACTGAACCACAATGTTATAGCTTCGCTTAACGGCGAAAGCTTTGTGCTGTCAAATCGAATGTGCCGAATGTGAGTCTGACTTTCCGCTAAGGAATGTCTTGCTGACTTCTCTATTTTTTCTTTTCCAAATCTATCTCTAACTTGGGATAAGAATAAGCAGAGTGAAGGTACATTTAAAAATCACATGCTTTTCTAGTCCCGACAAATTAAACAACTAACTTTGTATAGGTGAAAAGCATGCAACGATTCCAATTTTTAAAACTGGCTGCCGCAACAGTAATTGCCGTTCCTCTTCTTCTTTCCGGATGCGGCGATAAAAAGACCTCAGAACTTAAAGTCGGTGCAACGGCCGGTCCCCACGCAGCTAATGTCCAAAAAGCTGCAGAAGTGGCTAAAAAGCAGGGCTTGAACGTTAAGGTAATTGAATTTACCGACTACATTTCTCCGAATAAGAGTTTGGAAGAAGGCTCACTGGATATCGCAATTTATCAACATGAACCTTTTCTCAATAACTTCAATAAACAGCAGGGAACTCATCTGAAAAATATCGGTGTAGCTGTGGTTCAGCCGATGGGCTTTTATTCAAAAAATATTCATAGCCTGAAGGACATTCCCGACGGTGCAACGTTTGCGATCCCAAATGACCCGAGCAATGAAGGTCGCGGCCTTCAGTTAATCGAAAAGGCCGGCTTAATTAAACTGCAGCCCGGAAAAGACGGCTCTGCAATTACGGTTGCCGATATTATCGACAATCCTAAGCATTTGAAATTCAAAGAGCTCGAAGCCGCTCAGCTGCCGAGAAGCTTGTCCGACGTTGATATCGCCACGATCCCGATGAATTACGTTATCAGTGCAGGCCTATCCCCGGAAAAAGACGGTTTCTATTACGAATCTAAAGAAGCTCCTTATGCGCTGATCATTATTGCGGCAAGAGAGAATAATGCTAATAATGCAGACGTACAGAAGTTTGTAAAGGCATTCCAATCGCCGGAAGTTGCAAAATTCATTAAGGAAGAATTTAAGGGCGCGGTCGTTCCGGCTTGGGAATAACAAAGAAATAACCTAGTACCTTGTAACAATAATATTTTCGCTTAAAGCTCCGGATACAAATGACGGA
>USHK01000043.1 GCA_900554375.1 uncultured Sutterella sp. | reverse complement strand
AGATTCATGAGCGTCTCGTGGGCTCGGAGATGTGTATAAGAGACAGGCTTTATTCGCCGATCACCAAAACTACACGATTAAGGTAGCAAGCTCCCTGCGCAGTTCACCCAACGGAAAAACAGCACCTCCTCCTTTACAGAGTAATTTTCTGCTGCGTCAACATAGACAGCACTGATTCCGTCAGACGTGAGATCAAACGCTAATACAAAACTTCCGATAGACGTTTTCCAAACTAAGGCGCTTGCTCGGTCGCGAATCAGTGCGTGATTATTTCTTCTCAAGATCTTGGCATAAACGCAATCTCCGGAAGCCTGATAAAAAGTCTGAGCTCGTTTATTTTTAAGCATCGAATGTTCTACCACGCGATAACTGCACTCTTTCAAGAAAAACCTTGAAAATTTCTCCGGCCGGTTTTCAACCAAAGCTCCTTGTATAACTGAATAAACCTGTGCGACTAAATTTTGTTGACTAATGAAATTTCCCTTTTCGAAAGTTGCGGTCAAGAAACACCGACAAGAAATTTCATCCTCCTCGTTCATCCCATGGCTAATGCCTTTTAAGTCCGCCAAAGTTAAAAGGCCGAACCTCGTCTCTACCTCAAGCTCCCGCCGGGCTTCTACGGAAAAGCTCTTTTCTCTAACGGCTGGCACAAACTGGACTCTTTGAATTCGGCCATTGACGGTCTCCTCAGAAAGCCACGACTTGGAGGCTCGCTGATCCGGATCAAGATCAAGCAGCAGGCCGCAGACCCTAAAGGTCACTTCATTGCCCATTGTTATATTGAAAGCGACGTCGGCTTGGTTGGGATAAAACCTTAGGCTCTTTCTTGTGTAATTACTGCCAACCTTGGGTCTGATAGCGATGGTGCTGTCCTGCCTAGTCCAAGGAATCAGCCTTGGTACCAACCCGTTCCAATAGGCAGAGGTTCGAAGAAAAGGAACTGCTTGGTTCAAATCGACGAAGGCAGCGCCAGCTGGAATAGAAAAAGTGAGATTTCCGATTTTCCTTTCCAAATAACCGGAGGCCGCCCCCATAACTTCGTTGCGTGAATTTTTGAGAAATGAAAGGAAATCTCGTTCGGAGTGAACTTTGATGCCGTACAAACTAAATAATCGATTCATATTTCGCCTTTAAAGAACACAACGACACCTCCGAAACACCGAGCGTGGCGTTCCGCGTCATCGTTTTAGCGAAATACGGTTTGATTAAGGCATTGAGCTGAGAATGAAAATTAATCGATTGGCTTAGTCTAAGACTTAAAGGGCCATTTTTTCAATATAGCCTTAATAAGTTATTCATCTAAAGTAAAAAGTAAAGCATTTTCTTAACGGCTCTTTCCTCCTATCGTTTTCATTAATGAAAGAATTTATCCCAAAGGGCCGCAATAAAAGGCAGTTGGTATCGAGCGCGTAGATTAAACTATGCAGTTATTCAATTTGTAGAGGACGACGATGACCAAAGGTTTTTACAGCATTATGTTGGCGCAGTTTCTTTCTTCTCTCGCTGACAACGCCCTTCTCATCGCCGCGATTGCTCTGTTGACAACTTTGAATGAGCCGGCCTGGATGACACCGCTCTTGAAACTGTTCTTTGTCGTCAGCTACGTCATCTTCGCCGCATGGGTCGGCATCTTCGCCGATTCGATGCCCAAAGGCCGAGTGATGTTTATCACAAACGCTGTAAAAACCGTCGGCTGTATCATCATGCTGTTCGGCACCCATCCGCTCCTCGCTTATGCCATCGTTGGCCTCGGTGCGGCTGCGTACTCACCTGCTAAATACGGCATCCTCACCGAATTGCTGCCGCCGGAAAAACTTGTTAAGGCCAACGGCTGGATTGAAGGCCTTACAGTTGCTTCGATTATTTTGGGAACCGGCTTGGGCGGCCTGCTTATCTCTCCGATGGTCGACCATTTTGTCCAGGGAAGCCACATCTTCGGTGTCCATAACGCCGCACAGGCAGCGATTGCCGTTATGATTTTTGTCTACGCCGCCGCGGCTGCCGTTAATCTGCTAATCCCGGATACCGGTGCCCGTTATCCGAAACAAGACTTTCGCCCTATCCATACGCTCGTTAATTTCGGCAAATCCTGCTCCCTTCTTTGGCACGACAAACTCGGCCAAATTTCCTTGTCGGTAACCACGCTTTTCTGGGGCGCCGGCGCAACCCTCCAGTTCCTCGTCCTTGCATGGGCTGACTCCAATCTCGGTCTGGATTTATCCAAAGCCGCCATCCTGCAGGGCGTCGTTGCTATCGGAATTGCTATCGGTGCCGTTTTGGCTGCTGCCTATGTCAGCCTAAGAAAGAGTGTTGATGTCCTGCCTATCGGCGTTCTTATGGGCTTCTCCGTTGCAGTCATGTCTTTCTATAAAGCATCCTGGATCCCCGGCGGCTTTGACATCTTCGGTTTCCATATCTCGTTTGCTATTGCAATTGCCTGCTTACTATTAGTCAGCGTCGGCATGATGGCCGGCTTCTTCGTTGTTCCTATGAACGCCTTATTGCAGCACCGCGGACATGTTCTTATGAGCGCGGGACGCTCTATTGCCGTTCAAAACTTCAACGAAAACTCTTCCATCCTCGTGATGCTTGGCCTCTACTCCCTGCTCATTAAGTCGGGTCTGGGAACCGTCACCATCATGGTGCTGTTCGGATGCTTTGTCGGCTGCTCGATGCTGGCGGTGATTTTCAAGCATCACCACAATCAATCCAAGGAAGACTCCCTGCATTTGATCGGCGAAGACAAGCGCCATTAAGGACCTGTTCTGACTTCTCAATAACCGCGGTCTGCGTCATAATTGATAGATTGATTTCAAAACAGACACGACACAATGAAGTCTTTAACCGTTACACCTTTTATCCGAGACTCTTTTGAAAATTATCAGAAGAGTGCCTGCGGCATTACTTTGGATATCGGACGGCAAAGAATTAACCAGAAGGAGCTCCTTTCTCTAATTGACTTTGTCAAAGAGAAGAAGATGGTCGAATCCTTTAACGAAATGCGTAAAGGAAAGATTGTTAATGCCAGCGAACATCGTTCTGCCCTTCATACCTCTTTGCGCGACCCCTCTCCGGATGCTCCTCATGCCGCAGAAGTTCACCAGACACTGGAAGCATTTTGTAAGTTTGCCGAAGATGTCCGCAACTTGAAATGGCGCGGCTGCTCCGGCGACCGGATCACCGATGTCATTAACATTGGTATCGGCGGCTCAGATATGGGGCCGAAATGTGTATACAACGCCCTTCGCCCCAATAAACCGGAAATCAAACTTCACTTTCTCGCTTCTGCAGACGGCGTGATTTTTGATCGAATCACTTCCGTTTTGGACCCTTTTTCTACCCTGATTGTCATCTCTTCCAAGAGCTTTAAAACTCAGGAAACGAGAGCCAATACTCAGGAAATTTTGGACTGGCTGAAAAAAGCCGGTATCCCTGAAGAAGATTTCAAGCACCACGTTGTTGTGGTCTCTGCCAAACCGGATGCAGCCGAACAGTTCGGATTGCCGAAAGAGAACTTCTTCCCCATCTGGGACTGGGTCGGAGGCCGCTTCTCTGTTTGGGGTGCCATCGGCTTACCTGTCGCAATTGCTTTAGGCGCCGATACTTTCAAGAGGTTTTTGGCCGGCGCCCATGCAATGGACCAGCATGCTTCCACAGCCCCGCTGCAGAACAATCTGCCGGCGCTCATGGCGATGTTTGCTTACTGGAACTCGGAAAAACTCGACGTTTCTTCTTACTGTTTCCTCCCCTACGACGAGCGCCTACGCATCATGGTCGATTGGCTTCAGCAGCTGGAAATGGAGAGTTTGGGTAAGAGCACTGCGCCTGACGGTACACCTGTTATCGGCAAAACTTCTCTCGCTGTCTGGGGCGGTCACGGCAACGAATCTCAGCACTCTTTCTACCAGTTCCTTCGGGAAGGCACGGCCAAGAACGCCATCGATGTTTTTTGGTGCGAAAAACCGGGCCACGCCCACAAAGAACTTCATCGCGTGCTGATGGCTAACGCCAAAGCTCAAACCGAAGCCCTTGTAACCAGAGATCCGAAGAGCAAGTACTTCAATGTGGTTTCCACTGTTTCGATTGAAGAACTTACGCCTGAGACGTTAGGTGCTTTAATGGCGATGTATGAACATAAGACCACCATGCTCGGAACGCTGTTCGGCATTAATGCCTTTGACCAACCCGGCGTTGAACTCGGTAAGAAACTGGCTAACGAAGCCTATAAGAAAATTTCTTAGCCGAAACCCCGATTAAGCGGAAGGCCGGATCCTTGATGGATCCGGCCTTCCGTTTCTCCATAAAACGGCAGATGCTTACTACAGGGAGAAATAGTATTGCTTCAAGCAAAATGAAATAAGTTCTCTGCGCTTCTGAAGAAATTCTTCGTAATCGCTTTTGTCCATTTCTACCGTTTCAAAAGGAATGCAGTTTTCCTCTAAATTCTTTTTGAAATCGGCAATATCAATAATTCCTCCATAAAGGCACTCCCCTCCCTGGCATTGGACATTAAGGACATAACCAAGATAGTCATCCGGCGCTTTCTTTCCGATCTTTATATTAATTTCGGACTGAACGTAGGCGTAATTCGCTACCTGGTTATATTGTCCCTTTCCTAATCCTCCTTGCTTTAGATATTCTTTAGGAAAGACGTGATGCACATCTCCTCTCTGTTCTATCAAATCCTTTACGAGAATATCTTTTGATAAGAAACCTCGTGCGCCGTTCTTGCATTGAGCTGCTAAGAAAAGATTAAAGACAGGGTTGTTGGCGTAGGAAGACCTGAGCTTCTGAGGCAGAGCAACACTCCAGAAAGAATCCGAGAGATTTACCTCTTCCTCGTCTGCCAGAACCTCCTCAAAAGGGCGCTCTTCAACGGCTTTAATATCAAGGTCGAACCGCGTTTCTGCGCTTCCGCTGTATCGGCTGGTAAGAATCGACATAACTAACCAGCGGCGGACGAATTTTTCGATCTTTTCAGAAGGATACTTCAAGCTGCGCAATTTCAAGAACAACGCATAGGCAAAATTTAGCGCGCTGCCTGAGGTTATAAGCTTGGAATGACAAAATCCCGAAGAGCTTACAATCATTAAGAAGCGTTTGAAATTGGTTTCATTAACGAAATCCAAAACAGCTGCCTTCAAGATTTTATAGGTATTCTCTTCAATGCTTTGCTCAAACTCTCTGGTTTCGAAGTTTCGTCCGGAAAGCAAGCTCACCAAATCACCTAATTTTCCGCGGCTGAAACCATAGAGGAAAGCAACGCGAATAATGTCGGTGTAATCGGGATCGTAGATATCCTCATTCTCATTTCTCAGCCAAGCAATTGCCGGAAAATATTCGGAGCCAACAAATTCCCTGTCATTAGACTTGAGGGACGAGAAAAATTCCGGTTTGACCGAAAGATGGCTGAAATGATCAATACATTTTCTTAAAAGATTTCCCCCGTAAGATTCGTTGGCGGCTATCTTTGACATCACGAAGTCGGCCTGACTTAAGGGAACACCTTGGCTGTTGATTCGAATAAAAATCGAAGTCACGGCATCAATGTCCAAGGAGCCGTTTAATTGAATGACACCTACCTGTCTGTTTTTGATTGCCTTCAGCTCCTCCAAGATATCTTCTATTTCGTCCTGATCAATGTCAGGGTTAGAGGCGCAATACTCCTCTCTGACCTCCCTCAGCCTCTTTTGTCCGCTTAAGA
The DNA here is from genome assembly GCA_900554375.1 of uncultured Sutterella sp. GTDB lineage: Bacteria > Pseudomonadota > Gammaproteobacteria > Burkholderiales > Burkholderiaceae_F > Parasutterella. Next base: position 2,592 of record USHK01000043.1, on the reverse strand, counting down.
AAGGTGCAATGTCCGGAATCCAAGTCACATCCTTTTGAATAGCTGGATTACTCACTTCAAATTTTCGTTCTTTTGGATTGAAGGCAATCTTGATTTGTACATCTTCATATTCAGTATTCTTAACAGCCTTACCGAGAATTGCTGCAGTTAAGGCCGTAATCCTCTGTTGTCCGTCAATCAGGATCTTCTTGCCGCTGGCGCTTGTTCCGTCCTTTAACTTCATATCCGGATTTTGCCAAGTAACGATATAGCCAATGGGATATCCCCTATAGAGACTGTCAATGAGGTCTCTGACTTTTGAGGCGTTCCAAACGAAGGGCCGCTGGATTTCCGGTATCGCTATTTCTTTATTTTCTACGTATGTTAGAAGAGCAGAAATAAGAAAATGATTGACTGAGTATTGTTGTTCAATATCCATAATTTTCACCTGCCGAGATAGTTCGTTTAAAAGCCGAAAAAGCTTCAAATCGAAGAACAGCATTATTTTTACTTTCTGTGAGCATAAAGGTGTTTACAGTGACCGGCGGAAGAAAAACGCCGCGAACGGCAAAGTGATGCCGGCCGTAATCAGCATGGGAATAAGCTGTCCCCAAAGTTCTGATATGGATAGGTTCTCAAGATAAATGCCGTGAACGTATTCAAGGGCAAACCTCAAGGGGTCCGCATAGGTCAGAATCTGAAGGATCTCCGGCATGTTGTATACCGGCGTGACAAGACCGGACAAAATAACCATGGGAACAATCAGAACAAAGGAGAAAATCATTGCCTGCTGCATCGTCTTCGATATTGAAGAGATCGCTAGTCCGGTCCCGACTGTTGATAATGTAAAAATGAAAATCCCGAAATAAAGCGGTAAAAGACTCCCTCGCATGGGAATATCAAACCAAAACACCGCAAAAAGAACAACAATAAAGGTTTGAGCAATACCGATGACGATCGGAGGCGTGGCTTTTGCAAGAAGGATTTCAAACGGTCTGTATGGCGAAACAAGCAGCTGGTCAAACGTGCCGTACTCCCGTTCCCGAGCCACCGACAGAGCCGATAGCATGAGTACCTGAATGAAACTCAGGGTGCCGATAAGCGCTGTCACAATATTCCATTGTGTTTGAAGATTCGGGTTATACCAGGCCCGCATTTCAACATCGATGCCCTCCGGAACGCCGACATAACGATGATTAAAGTCCTGAATGATCATGGAAAGCTCTGCGGCGGCAAGACCGGCCGTTGTAGAGTTTCTTCCGTCCGTAATAATCTGTACGGGACCTTCCTTGCGTTGGGCGAGCTTTGAATCAAAATCCGATTGAATGTGAACAATAGCAAGCGAATCTCGAGGATTAAGCTCATCTTTCATCTGAGAAGCATTCTGAAGATATCGACGAATATAGAAAGTCGGAGAAGCGCCGATTTGAGCCGCCAGTTGCTGAGAATATTTGCCGTGGGATTCGTTCAAAACGGCGATCGGTGCATGGTTCAAATCAAATGTTGCGGTGTAACCGAACAAAAAAATCTGAATAATCAAAGGGACGATTAAAATAAATCTGGACGCCGGATCGATAAAGTACGTGAGGAATTCCTTCACGAAGAGATTGCCGAACCATCTTAGCCATTCACCGAAGGTCATTTTTTCTCCAATGTCTTCTTAAGCGTTCTTGTCACAAAGAAGAAAAATAAAAAGGCATACCCGGCGAGGATCGACACGTCCTTCAATACCGTTAATGCATCTGTCCCGGAAAGAAATGAAGCGCGAATGAGCTCCATAAAATAGGTCGGCGGCAGAACATAAGAGACGGCTGCAATAGCTGACGGAACGTTCCTCAGGTCAAAAACAAATCCGCTCAGCATCACGCTCGGCAAAAAGCTAATAATAATCACGAGCTGTGAGGCTAAAAATTGATTTTTGGTAATACCGGAAATCCAAAGACCGGCCCCTAATGCGGTCAAAAGGTAGATGCATGAGGACCCGATAATGACCGTCAGAGATCCTTCAATCGGAACCTCAAAAATAAACCGAGCAGCAAAGAGACAAAGAAACAGGCCTCCAATGCCGACAATAAAATAGGGAATCACTTTGGAAAGAAGAATCTCTGCTGGTTTAACCGGAGTAGAAAACAACATTTCCATCGTCCCCCGCTCCCACTCTCTCGCAATCACAAGTGCCGTAAGGAAGGCTCCGACAATCGTAATCACAATGACCACAAGGCCGGGAACAAAATACCACGTAGAAGAGTTTGCTGCATTGAACCAGAGACGAACCACCGGGACGGCACCTTTCTCCGATGAGTAACCCAGCTTACCCAGACTAAGCTGCACAGACTGCTGAATATACCGCTCAAGTGAAGATGCGCTCACGGTATCAACTCCGTGAACTACAAGCTGCAGCTTTCCTTTGCCGGCTTGAAACTGTCCTGCAAAATTGCTGGGAATCACGACAATCCCCTTGACTTCCTTCTTCCTCATGAGGCTTTCTGCCTCTTTAATATTGCCGCAGCGGATCGGCGTTAGATAGGGGGACCCTTTAAACCCTTGTTCAATCGCATATGAAACCTGTCTCTTATACACATCTCCGAGCCCACGAGACGCTCATGAATCTCG
>USHK01000042.1 GCA_900554375.1 uncultured Sutterella sp. | reverse complement strand
TTCCATACTCACAAAAGAGACCTCCGCTTTATCGCGCGAGAGATGCGTCCGGCACGTGCTCTTATGCCGCTTTTTGCGGCTCTGATTCAATCATTTAAAACATCTTTAAACGCCGCTCCTGCGCTTCGAGTGCTGAAATCCTGCAATCTGCCAAGCGCAAATGACTTCTTTATAGAAGCGGAGTTCGGCTTGCCGGTCTTCGAAGACGATGAAGAAATAGATGCTGTTTACAAACTCACGGCACCTCCCCTTTCATATATCCCGGATGAAGTTGATCTTAGTGATAAACCTCTCATCCACGTTCTTTGTGGTTTTTTAGGATCAGGAAAAACCACGTTTCTGCAGAATTGGCTCAATTTCCTTCATACTCGGGAACGTTTTACCGGTGTGCTTCAGAACGAATTTGGTGAAATTGATTTAGATACGGCACTTATCGGCGACGAAACGTGTGTTGAAGCTCTTAATGATGGCTGCGTGTGCTGTTCTCTTGCCGACAGCCTTCGCCCGGGGATTTTGCGTTTAATTCAGAACACTCCGGCTGATCAGCTAATTCTTGAAACAACCGGTTTGGCAAATCCTGATAACGTAGTTCATTCTTTGGAAGAACTTAACGATATCTGCAAGATCGGCCTGGTCGTATCTGTGGCCGACGCCCCCAACCTTACGGAACATCCTGAGTATCTCAATGAAAAACTAAGACTGGCTCAACTTACGCGAGCAGACGTCATTGTTGTCAGTAAGGTTGATCTCGTCTGCAACGAAAGCATAGAACGGCTCACGCATTCACTGCACGATCTTAATCCCAAAGCATTGATCATCCTCTCGGCCAACGGCGATGCGAACTTTGCCGTCCTTGATCACTTCTTCAACCACTGGATAGACAAAAAGTACGGCATGTTTACCTCCCGAAAACACACGCCGGGAGCAGACACGATGCTGCTGAACAATGCCGGGTTTTCCATGCGAGGCAATACCAGTCTATTCGAAACTTGTGCTGTCAAATTTTCTGAACCCCTCGAATTGGAACGGATTGAACCAATTATTCGGAACTCGGGAAAAAAGGTTCTTCGCGCCAAAGGAATTGTTGATATTATCGGGAAAGGCTGCTGCGAAGTTCAATATACCGATGGAATGCTGACCATCTCGAAGGCTCGGGATGATTTGCAGGCCTGCGATCGATGGCTGACAATCATTGGGAAAGGCCTTAGACCGCAAACGGGCGCTACAACTATAAGGAAGTCAAGATGTCTCTGATTATCGCCGGCGGATGGGTAATGATACCCTTACTATTGATCTCCGTTATTGTTCTTGCTTTGATTATTGATCGGTCCTTGACTTTCATCTGGAATCCGCTTCCGGATGCGGCTCAGCAAAAGAATATTCTTGAAAAAATCCAAAAAGGCGAATTTGCAGCAGCTGAAGCAGATTTCTCCGAAACGCCTTGGCTAAAAAATTATGCTTCCGCGCTTGGTTCAGGTGAGAAGATGCCTCTTTACGAAGGCATACTAGCTGAAAATATCTCATCCCTAGCCAATTTGATGGATAAACGCTTGCCTCTTTTAGCTACGCTGGGAAGGATTTCCCCCTTGCTCGGGCTGCTGGGAACCATCATCGGTATGATTCAGACCTTTGCTGTCATTGCACAGTCTCGCAGCGGCATCGATATGGAACTTTTAGCCGAAGGTATATGGCAAGCCTTAATTACAACTGCGACCGGTCTGATCATCGCAATTCCAGCCGTTCTTTGCTACAGAATTTTCCTTTCGATAGAGAGCAACCGTTTGGACTATTTAAACCGCGTTGCCAATAAGGCAATTCTTTATAAACAATCTCAGGATAGCGGGGCTTAACCCACAGGCAGTCTATAAACCATAGGAGAGAACTATGATCAACATAAGAGCACGCGGTGAGCGAGAAGACTCTGCTGACCTGACTTCTCTCATTGATGTCGTCTTTATCCTTCTGATCTTCTTTATCCTTGCGGCAAGTTTTGCCGTCCACTCTATCGATTTTGACCTCCCTCCGGCAAAAACATCGAAAGCCTTGGCAGGTCATGTGGTTGAAATTCGCCTAAACAAAGATGGAACATTCCTCTGCGACGGTATCCCAACCAAAAAGGAAGAACTCGATGAACGTCTGGCTTCAGTCATTATCCAGTTCAAAGCAAGACCTGGTCAGATTGTATTAATGGCAGACCCTCAGGCGCCTGCCGGAGAGATGATTTATTTGGTTGATGCGGTTCGACAACACGGCGGCGAGAAACTTCATGTCGCCACCTCCCCGAGGGTTGAAAAATGAGTGAGCTCTCCAATGACACACTCAAAATCGGCATCTCGGTGGCGATCTTGTGCCATTGTTTTGGTTTAATGTTTTTAACCGCCCCTGCGCCGTCCGAAGAAGATTTTCCGATGACCGTCATCGTGAAACTAGACAGTGCGCAAGCAACTGTCTCAGATCAAGGACAATCTCTCGGAATGGAATCTGTTTCAGAAAACAGCCTCTCTGAAAAGAAAGTAGCCGATAAAAAACGAGAGATTTACCTTCAATACCTTGAAGATGTTTCTCTTTGCATTCACGCAAGAAGATTCCTAGAACCAAACTCTCACGGCCTGATCGGTATTGCCCTTTACAAAATCCGTGTCAATGCCGACGGAATTTTCACAGCAGCCGATCTTTACAAAAGTTCAGGAAATAGGCAATTAGATCGGGCAGGTCTGACAGCTGTCAGAGCATGCAGCGGCTTTGTTAAGCGTCCTCCTTCAACCGGGGTACAGCCAATGAATATCTATCAGGAGGTGAGATATCAGTACCGACTTCGGTAAAACAATAACGAGGTCGTTTATTCAAGATATTTTTACTTTTCGGATTCTTAAATACGAATAGTTTAGACTTTTCGGATTTACGAGTCTGAAAAGTCTAAATGTTCTCCTCAACACCACTGGAAAACAAAGAAATTTCCCAGACAATAAAACAACACCTGCCGATTTGAGATCGACAGGTTTCGTTGTTTCAGAAAAGACTATTACTTCGTTCTTTCCTGAAGGGCTGCGATAGCAGGCAATGTCTTGCCTTCAAGGAATTCAAGGAAGGCCCCGCCGCCCGTAGAGATATAAGAAACTTTGTCTGCCACGTTAAAAGCTTTTGCCGCAGCGATCGTATCTCCGCCGCCGACAATACTAAAAGCACCATTCTCCGTAGCTTCAGCAATCTTTTCAGCAAGATCGCGCGTTCCTTCTTTGAAGTTATCCATTTCAAAGACGCCGACGGGACCGTTCCAAATAATCGTGTTAGCGTCCTTCAGGTATTCGTTGAGCATCTTGCTGGTCTTCGGGCCGATGTCGAGAATCATTTCGTCTGCCTCAATATCGTCCAGATCGCAGATTCGGAAGCCGGCGTCATACCCCATGTGGTGAGCCACGACAACATCAACAGGCAAAGGCAGATTGCCGCCTTTTTCCTTCATGATCTTCATGACTTCTTTGCATTCGCCGACAAGTGCCGGTTCAGCCAAAGAGGTACCGATATGGTGGCCTTGAGCCAGTAGGAAAGTATTGGCAATACCGCCGCCGACGATCAGCGTGTCAACTTTCGGAGCCAGATTCTTCAAAATCGTCAGTTTGGTAGAAACTTTAGAGCCGCCGACAATGGCGACCAACGGACGTTTTGCTTCTGCAACCGCCTTAGTCAGGGCTTTGATTTCCTTGGCAAGCAGTGGGCCGGCGCAAGCGACCTCGGCTTCGCGAGCCAAACCGTCAGTCGTGGCCTGAGCGCGGTGAGCCGTTCCGAAAGCGTCGTTCACGTAGATATCGCAAAGTTTTGCCATCTTTTGAACGAGTTCGGGATCGTTCTTTTTCTCACCGACGTTACCGCGGCAATTTTCAAGAATGACCACTTCACCGGGTTTGACATCAACACCGTTGAGCCAGTCTTTTTCAAAGCGGATCGGCATACCAAGCATCTTGCCGAATGTTTCGGCAACTTTTACCAAACTATCCTGATCAGTGAGTTCGCCTTCTTTAGGGCGCCCCAAGTGGGAGCAAACCATCACGCCTGCGCCGCCTTTCAGGGCCATCTTCACGGCAGGCATCGATTCTTTCAAGCGATGGTCGTCGGTCACGTTGCCCTCTGCATCACGAGGAACATTCATATCGGCACGAATAAAAACACGCTTTCCTTCAAGCGCGCCTTCATTAACCAGTTCTTCAAGTGTTTTGACTTTCATGGATCTTCATTCCTGTAAACCAAACCCCGGCGGAGCGGGGTTTGGTCGAGTGTTTTAAGAATTACTTAGCGTTGTACATCGCAACAGCGGTGTCGAGCATTCTGCAGGAGAAGCCCCACTCGTTGTCATACCACGCAACAGCCTTCACCAGCGTGCCGTCAATGACTTTGGTCAGAGTGGCATCGAAAATAGAGGAGAAGGAAGTGTGATTAAAGTCGGAAGAAACCAGCGGAAGTTCGTTATAGCCGAGAATGCCCTTCAGCTCGGGGCTTTCAGAGGCTTCAAGAATGATCTTATTGACTTCTTCAACGGTTGTCGGACGCTTGGCGTTGAAAGTAAGGTCTGCAACAGAAACGTTCAGCGTCGGAACGCGCATGGCGTAACCGTCAAGCTTGCCCTTTAGTTCAGGAATGACAACGCCTACAGCCTTGGCCGCACCGGTCTTAGTCGGAATAATGTTATCGGCAGCAGCGCGAGCACGGCGAAGATCTTTGTGCTTAACGTCCGTCAGAACCTGATCGTTTGTGAAGGCGTGAATCGTGGTCATCATGCCGTCCACAATGCCGAGTTTGTCCATCAAAGGTTTAACAAACGGGCACATGCAGTTAGTCGTGCAGGAAGCATTGGAAACAACGATGTCGCTTGCTTTAAGAACGTTCTGGTTAACGCCGTAAACAACAGTCGCGTCAACATCCTTGCCCGGGGCAGAAATCAAAACTTTCTTTGCACCGGCTTCGATGTGCTGCATTGCGCCTTCTTTATCGCGGAATGCACCGGTGCACTCAAGAACGATATCGACATCCAGATCTTTCCAAGGAAGCTTTTTCGGATCGCGTTCGGAACACATAAAAATACGGTCTCCGTTCACAACCAAATGGCCGTCATCCCAATAAACATCGCCGTTGAACTTGCCGTGCGTTGTGTCGAACTTGGTCAAATGAACGGTGGCTTCGGGTTTGGCAGTATCGTTAATGGCAACGATCTTAACGTCCGGCCATTTGTTCTCTTCATAGAAAGCGCGGAGGACGTTGCGACCGATGCGGCCGTAACCGGTAATAGCAACTCGAATAGTCATGTTTATTTTCCTTGAGAAAGAACGTGCTGAACTGTTTCAACAACGTTATCAACGGTGAAACCAAAAAGTTTAAAGAGTTCGGAGGCAGGTGCGGATTCCCCGAAACGATCCAGGCCGATCACGGTACCGGCGCCGCGGATGTACTTCCACCAGCCATCGGTTCTTCCGGCTTCAATGGCGACAACCGGTCTGCCTTCGCCTAAGACGAAGTCGCGATATTCCTTGTCCTGACGATCAAAGACAGTCGTAGAGGGCATGGAGACAAGACGCGTCTGGATGTTCATTGCCAAAAGCTGCTTGCGGGCTTCGGCAGCCAGTGCAACTTCACTGCCGGTAGCGACCAAGGTGACTTCAACGGAAGAAGGCCCGTTCGGAGCCTCAAGCATGATGTAGCCGCCCTTTTCCATGTCGTCGACATTGATCTCGTCGCGCTCAACGAACGGAAGGTTCTGACGACTGAAGATCAGGGAGGTAGGACCGTCTTGACGAGAAATTGCGCAGGCCCATGCTGTCAGTGTCTCGCATGTGTCGGCAGGACGCCAAACATCCATATTCGGAATGATGCGCAGGCTTTCAGTCTGCTCGATCGGTTGATGTGTCGGGCCGTCTTCGCCCACACCGATAGAATCATGTGTGAACACAAAGATGGAACGCAGCTTCATGAGCGCAGCCATTCTGAGTGCATTGCGGGCGTAGTCAGCGAAAGTAAGGAAGGTTGCGCCGTAGGGGATGAATCCGCCGTAAAGAGCGATACCGTTCATGATGGCGCACATACCGAATTCACGAACGCCGTAGTTAATGTGGCGTCCCAAATAGTTATCGGGTCTCATCGCCTGAACGCCGTCCCAGTTCGTAAGGTTAGAGCTGGTGAGGTCGGCAGAGCCGCCGAGCAGTTCGGGCAAATGCGGCGCATAAGCATTCAAAGCCATCTGGCTGGCTTTACGAGTTGCAACCGTCTTGGCTTCGCCGGCGGCATTTACGATAGCCTCAAGGATGATGTCGTCCCAGTTTTCGGGCAACTGGCCCTTCATGCGACGCTCTAATTCAGCAGCTTTAGCCGGGAAAGCTTCGGCATAACGGCGATATTTTTCTAGCCATGCCTCTTCCATTTCGGCTCCGGCTTTGCGGGCATCAAATGCTTCGTAAATTTCCTGAGGAATTTCAAACGGTGCGTAGCCCCAGCCTAAGGCCTTTTTGGCTTCCGCGAGCTCTTCGTCCCCTAAAGGAGAACCATGTGCTTTGCTCGTACCGGCACGGTTCGGAGAACCGAAGCCGATCACTGTCTTGCAGTCGATGAGCGTCGGTTTGTCGGATTTCTTAGCCTCTTCGATGGCCTGAGAAACCGCTTCGATATCGTGTCCGTCGATCGGACCGATCACGTTCCAGTTATAAGATTCGAAACGTTCTCGAACGTTTTCGCCGAACCAGTTTTCGATCTTGCCGTCGATGGAGATACCGTTGTCATCGTACAGAGCGATGAGTTTGTTGAGCTTCCAGACTCCGGCCAAAGAACAAACTTCGTGCGAAATTCCTTCCATCAAGCAGCCGTCACCTAAGAATGCATAGGTGTAGTTGTTGATGATGTCAAAGCCCTCTTCGTTGAATTCGGCTGCAAGCATTTTTTCAGCCAAAGCCATCCCGACAGCGTTGGCAATCCCTTGTCCAAGCGGACCTGTAGATGTTTCTACACCGGGCGTCACTCCGATTTCGGGGTGTCCCGGCGTCTTGCTGTGAAGTTGGCGGAAGTTCTTCAGATCATCAATTGTGAGGTCGTAGCCTGCCAGATGCAGCAATGCATACTGGAGCATAGATCCGTGGCCGTTGGAAAGAAGAAAACGGTCGCGGCCGAGCCATTTAGGATCAGAAGGATTGTGACGAAGGTGTTTAGTCCAAAGGGCGACAGCAATATCTGCCATACCCATCGGCATCCCGGGGTGACCGGAGTTTGCTTTTTGGACTGCATCCATGGCCAAAGCGCGAACGGCGTTGGCCATTGTCTTACTGGAGACGGAAGAGGACATAGTCAATATGGTCTAAATAAGAAAAATCCCGAATTTCGGGCTTAGTAATCACTGTAATTCTACCAACTCTAAGCCCTCACCGAAATCAGCCGTTTAGCCGAAAAACCCTCCTTATTTTCCTTAATAATCCGACAATTGCTTTATCATTTTGTATTTCTCTGAAAGCACTTTTAACAAAACATGCCCCGCTTTTACTATTTTTTCGATTCCGCTGACACTGAAGCTCCTCTTGTTCTGCCGCCAGAGGCCGTACACCATGCGATGCGGGTTCTGAGAATGAGACAAGGCGATCCTGTTGAGGTATTCAACGGACAAGGCTGTGCGGTTAAAGGGACGATTCGTTTCGCAACGGATTTTGCCGAGGTAATACCCGAAGAGGTCGTGATGCAGCCGCGGGGTCTTCGTCTCGTCCTTATGCAGGCGCTCGTTGCGAACGAAAAAATGGATTGGATTATTGAAAAGGCTTGCGAGCTCGGTTATGAGGAGATCGCAGTTTTCCCGTCTGAGCGCGGCGAAGTGAGATTAGCCGGAGAAAAAGCGGTGAAGCGTGTGGAACGATGGAACAAAATTGCCATCTCGGCCTGCCAGCAATGCGGGGAAAATTACCTGCCGAACATTCGTTTCTGCGGCGGTTTGAAAGAAGCTGCCTCCGTCGCCGAGGGCTTGAAATTCGTGCTGAGCCCGATCGGCAAGACTTACGATGTTTCTGACATTCCGACCGCGGTCACTTTTTGCGTCGGACCTGAAGGGGGCTTGTCGCCGAAAGAAATTAACACCTTGGTCGAATGCGATTTTTACAGCCGAAAACTCGGCAATCGTATCCTGAGAACAGAAACGGCAGCTATTGCTGCCGCTTCGTTTGCTCAAACTTTGTGGGGCGACTTTCGATAAGCCGCCTTTCGATCAAGCAGATCCGTCTCCATCAGAGGCGCCGGAACTCTGAGTCGTCTTATAGCCTTCAGTGATCGCACGGGCCAAATTGGCGCCGTAGGTTGCAAAGACCGGACCATCCCTGTAATTTTCAGGGAATTTGCTCTGTCTCTTATACACATCCTGA
>USHK01000041.1 GCA_900554375.1 uncultured Sutterella sp. | reverse complement strand
GGCTTGAACGAGCGCAGGTTGCACGAGAACACGGCCTCGCCCTCCTCCGACAGCAGGCGCGACACGCCGATGAGCAGCTCCACGTGGTCGCGTTGCACGTCCCAGGTGCGCTTGCCCATGGCCTTCGAGTTCGAGAACGTGGGCGGATCGACGAACACGAGGTCGAAGCGCCGTCCCGTGCGGCGCGCCTCGGTGATCCACGCCATCACGTCGCCGCGCTCGAAGGTGTGCTCGTCGCCGTCGAACCCGTTGGCCGCCATGTTGCGCTCGGCCCAGTCGAGGTAGGTCTGCGACAGGTCCACCGTCGCGGTGCTCTTCGCGCCGCCGCCGGCCGCATCTCCGCCACCGCCGGACCCGGCTCCGCCGCCCATTCCGCCGCCGAAACCGCCTCCTCCGAAGCTGCCCCCGCCAAATCCGCCGAAACCTCCGAATCCGTCGTTTCCTCCTCCGCGTTTACCGCGATAGCGGCGGTCAGTTCCGTACATCTTGGCCGTGCGCCGTGCACCAGCTTCAAGAACGGCAGTTGGAATGCACATGGCAATAATGACCACGATTAAGGCGATGACAATGCCGGCAAACAAAGACTGCATGATGAAGGCGGCCAGACCGCCCACAGCCAAGCCCGCAAGGGGCGCCGATTTACGGCCCATGAGCTCGCGCAGCATCATCGTAATGACAAAACCGATAAACAGAACGGCAACCCAAGGCTCATCCCACAAGGCCTCTGCCGGATCGTAAAGAATATTGGCTTCAGAATGTTTCTTTTGAGGCGCAGGCAGCTTGGCGTCTTCAATCAGAGCAAAAACTTTGTCCAGCGCCTGACTGATGCCCTGGTAGTAATTATCTTGGCGGAAATTAGGCGCCATGACGTCTGTGATGATGCGGGAAGCGGTAACGTCTGGGATAGCGCCCTCAAGCGCTCGCATCACGTCGATACGGATTCTGTGATCATTGACGGCAACAATCAGCAGCAGTCCGTCGCCGACATCTTTACGACCGAGCTTCCACTTGTCTCCGACACGGTGTGCATAGTCCTCAATCGGCTCGCCGTTTGTGGAAGGAACGATGATGACCGCGATTTGAGAACCGTATTTTTCTTCAAAACCGGCAAGCTTTGCTTCCAAAGAACGTTTTTGCTCAGCCGTGAGGAGATGCGCTGTATCAGTGACGTATGCGGCTTCCGGTATCGGAAGAAGGTCAGCTGCGGATACCGAGCAGAACAGTGCACTCAGCCAAAGGCAAAATGCACCGAAAAGAAGGCCGAAACGATTAAGGCTGGGCCGGAGCTGTAGCTGCTGAACCATTGAAATCTACCTTCGGCGGTGTCGTAATGGCAGCTTCGTCGGCTACCGCATACTGAGCTTTCGGCTTGTATCCGAGGATCCAAACCCAGACCATCTGCGGGAATTGACGAATGTAGGTGTTGTACTGCTGAACCGACTTGATGTAGCGGTTGCGTGCAATCGCAATACGGTTTTCGCAGCCTTCAAGCTGTACACGCAGCTCCTGAAATGCTTTGTTGGACTTTAAGTCCGGGTAGCGTTCTACTGTAACGAGCAAGCGGGACAGTGCGCTGCTTAACTCACCTTGGGCCTGCGTAAATTTCTGGAAGGCTTCCGGATTTTCCATGAGCTCGGGCGTTGCCTGAATGGAGGTAGCTTTAGCTCTGGCATTGATCACTTGTGTCAATGTCGATTTTTCAAAATCGGCTTCGCCCTTTACGGAGCTCACTACGTTCGGGATAAGGTCGTTGCGGCGCTGGTATTGGTTCAATACTTCGCTCCAAGCGGCCTTGGTGGATTCATCGAGTGTCTGGATCTCGTTGTATCCGCATCCGGTCAGCATGGTTGCAGACATAAACATGCCGAGAAGAATTAGGAAAAAGCGTTTCATGACGGCCTCTTATTGTTTATTTCTTAAGAAAAGTAAGTTAATAGTTCGTCGTAGACAGGACGAACTTCAGCACCCGGAGCATCCGGTTTTGCCGTGCCGAGCATAATCCAGCAGGCGATGACTTCGCCCTTCTTGCAAAGTGCGTCGACGGCATCTCGGTAGCGGGTGGACGAGCCGCTTACGATTTTACCTGCATAGCCCTTGAGTTCAAGAGCCGCAAGGAAGTTGGACGTTGCTGCGCCGACCGTCATCCATTGCTCGTAAGCGGGAACTCTTTCGTTGTGTTCGTCGATTTTGGCGATAACCGCGACCATAGCCGGGGCTTTCAGCGCTTTGCTGCGTGCGCGTTCGGCACCTTCCTGATCAGCACCGTCAGCCAGGGCGCCGGCCTCAAAAAAATCAGCAAATTTCTGACGTTCTTCAATGACAACGAAACGAGCCGGACTAAGATGACAATGATCCGGAGCAGCGACGGCCCAGGCGAGAGCCTCTTCGAAGTCTTCTTTGGAAGGCGCAGGTGTGGTGAGGTATTTTGCTCCGAGGGAGCGGCGTAACGTAACACGTTCAAGAACGGAGTCGTGCATTTGAGTTCGTATCCAAGGACTGTCTTTCAATTGTTTGAGAGTATGGCAGTCCGGCGCCTTAACAGCGTTTAATTTTGCTCAAATTGGATGATCAGTTCACTGGACTTCGCAGACCGTTGAAGGCTCATCCGAGCGCAGTTCAAGCGATGCACTCCCATTCCATAGACGTTGAATAACCGAACGGTGTTTTTTTGCATCTCCGCTGATATAAAACACCTCTTTGCCAGAGGTTTGATCAGATAATAAATTGCGTTTTGTGAGCTGGTGCTTAAGTTCTTTCGCAACAGCCGCGCTGGGATCTATAAGATCAATTCCGCTTCCGAGTTCACGCCTTAACGCATTTGAGAGGAAAGGATAGTGTGTGCATCCGAGAACCAGCTTATCCGCACCTGCGCGTTTGATCGGGTGAAGATATTTTTCAATTAGTTTTTGGGTCTTAAACGAATCCCATTCCCCGCTTTCGACACATTCCATAAGTCCGGGACACGGGACGGAAACAACTTTGACTCGGGAACCGGCGAACTCACGGACAAGGCGGAGATAGCGCTCGCTGGTAATCGTTCGGGTTGTCGCAATGACACCGACAACACCGGATCGCGTCGAAGCAGCTGCCGGCTTGATAGCAGGCTCAATTCCGATAATGGGAATATCAAAAGTTTCCCTCATGGTGTTGACGCCTTCGGCAGTCGCGGTGTTGCAGGAAACGACGATGGCTTTGGCGCCTTTTGAAATCAGAAAACGCCCGATCTCCAGACAGCGTTTTCGGATGTAATCGGGCTCTCGGTCGCCGTAAGGCGCGTAGAGACAGTCTCCGTAATAGAGGATGTTCTCTCCCGGAAGCGCATCTCGCACCGCATGCATTACGGATAATCCGCCGAGTCCGGAATCGAACATGCCGATCGGAGCATTATTCATTCAATGCCTCCTTTTGGATGCGGCCGCGGTTCTTGAGGTAGCCGGGCAACCAGGAACTGATGAGGATGCTTAATACCACCATGACAGCCCCGAGCACCGCGCTTTTTGTAAAAGGTTCTCCGATTGCGAACCCGATGATTCCGGCAAAAACCGGCTCAAGTGTATAAATTAGGACGGCACGAGTGGGTGACACAAACTTTTGCGCCCAGCACATCATGACTTGATTAAAGACAATCATGCCGATCAGAACGGCCATGCAGACAAAAGTTAAAGGCGTTGGATCAAAGCGGATTTCTTCTAGCGAGATGCAGTAAAGCGTGCTCCAGAACGTGACGGTAACCAGCTGAGTAAAGCAAAAGGCTTTGGGGTCACACGAGTTAGCAAAGTGTCCTAGCACCAAAATCTCCATGGCGCAGGCCGCCGCACTGGCAATCGTCAGCCACTCTCCGATGCTGCCGTGTAAAGAAATTTTGGTCGGGTCGAGGATTAACAGCATCCCGATAAAGGCAAATAAAATTCCGCCTGCGATGATGGGCGTGGGGCGCTTTCTAAAGAGGATCCACTGAAAAAGAGGAACGAATGGTACGTAAAGCGCTGTGAGAAAGGCGGAAATAGAGCTGGTAATCGTCTGCAGCCCAACTGTCTGCAGAAAGTAGCCTAGGAAAATACACGTCCCGGTCGAGCAGCCCGCAATCCAGTCTTCTTTCTTGAGCTTAAAAAGAGAGGATCTCAAGAGGCAGGCCATCAGCACGGCTCCTCCCCCGAACCGCAGGGCTACAAGGAGGCCCGGTGAGAGTCCCTTAAGACTCAAGGACAGAAGAACAAAAGAGGAACCCCAAAGGGCTGTCACCATCACAAGGCCCCATTCAGGGCTGACGTTAAAGCGACTCGGCGTCATCGATTAATCACGAGTTTTTCTAAGGTTTGGTTTACGAGGTTTGAAACTTTGCAGGCCGCGTGTTGTGCACGCAGCGGATCTTTTAAATGGTCCCGTAAAACTTTCGCCGTCTTTCAGGTAGCGCCATTTCCCGACGGGAAGCTTACCGAGACGAACATTTCCAACACGCACGCGTTTCAGAGCAAGCACCTTGAGGCCGACGAGGTCGCACATGCGGCGAATCTGTCGGTTTCTCCCTTCTCGGAGGATAAATTTTAATTGGTCCTCGTTCAGCCAAGATACTTCAGCCTGCTCAAGGGGTTTCCCGTCGAGCTCCAATCCGTGATTCAAGAGCGCGAGTTTTGCGGGACTGAATTCGCTGTTGGGGCGCCCGTCCGCCATCGCGACGCGTACGATGTATTCTTTTTCAACGGAGCTGTTTTCTCCGATGATCGTTTTAGCAATACGACCGTCCTGCGTGAGAACGAGGAGCCCGGTCGAATTGATGTCCAAGCGCCCGGCGGGAACCAGGCTCTTTAACTGAGATATATTAAAACGACGAGGAGAGGGATCGTCCACCCAGCGGTTTCTCGGCGTGATTAAAACGCGTGCAGGTTCGTGACCGTCTTCAGCTTGTCCGGAGACGTAACCGAGCGGTTTATTGAGAATGATAGTGACGCGTTCGTTCTGCTGATCTTTCGCTTTTCGGTCAATCGTTATCTTCTGATCCGGGAGAACCTTGCTGCCGAGTTCGCTGACAACTTGGCCGTCAACTTTGACCCAGCCCTTGGCGATCCACTCATCCGCTTCTCTTCTTGAACACAGACCGAGTTCGCTCATGCGTTTGGAGAGGCGCACGAGATTGGAAGACGTATCGCTCATTTGGTTTCCTTTTGAGGTTTTTCGGCAGCTGCGCGGGTTAAGCGATCCAGAACGCCGGCAGAGGAGTCGGTCAGTTCGGGTTCAACGGCAAAGATGATGTCTCCGCCGTCATGGTCAAGTTCATGCAGCCATTTATAGAGATTGACTTGTAGTTCTTTCGCATCTTTATAGCCACGAACTTTTTCTGCGACGGTACTAAATCGCTGGGCGATCTTTTCAGGAGCGATTAAAGAAAACGTTTTGAAGTGACGCGCTAAAAACTGAGTCTCCCCCGGCAGGTCCTCAGCTGAGACAATCTTTAAAACGTGTTCCGGTGCGTAGTGACTCTTCATTGAGCCGGAAACTCTCGGAGAAGCTCCTACGGCGCCGTGCTCAACCGGCTTGCCGATGACTTTGGAAATCATTTCGCCGCTCACGTCGCCCTCCCGCAGAATACGCGGAGTCTCGCCGGTGAGATCTAAAATGGTAGATTCGATACCGACGGTACATTCCCCGCCGTCTAGGATGAAATCCGTTTTGCCTTGGGTTTTTTCTCCGAGGTCGTCCCGAACGTGCTTCGCCGTTGTCGGGCTGATCTTGCCGAAAGTGTTCGCGCTCGGGGCTGCTAGACCGCGGCCTCTGCCCCCATCAAAACGCTTTAAAAGCTCATGAGCTAAAGGATGAGACGGACAGCGGAGCGCAACGGTGTCCTGACCACCGGTTACAAAATCCTTGGCATGCTCGGAACGCTTCAAAACGATTGTCAGAGGACCGGGCCAAAAGGCTTCGGTGAGCTTTTTAGCGTCTTCAGGAATTTCTCGAGCCCAGTAAGGAAGCGCCTCCGCAGAGGCGACGTGCACGATCAGCGGGTGCGTCGCAGGCCGGTTTTTAGCGGCGTAAATCGCTTTCACAGCTGTTTCGTTTTCCGCGTCAGCGGCTAAGCCGTAGACCGTTTCTGTCGGAATGGCGACTAAGCCGCCGGCTTCGAGAATTTTAACGGCCTTCTCAAGATCAGAAGTCATAGCTTATTCGGGAAGTTCGAGACCTAAAATGCGGGCTGCCATCTGAGCTTTAAACATTGCTTCCTCTTCCGTGGCAGCCAAACAGGTGATGTGGCCCATTTTACGAGCGTGTCTCGGCTGCTTCTTCCCGTAAAGATGCAATTTGAGACCCGGGATGTCCAGAACCTGACTCCAGTCGGGTTCGCGAACATTTTCGTTTTCATCAAACCAAAGGTCGCCGAGCAGGTTAAGCATGACGGATTTCGAAACCTGAGTCGTATCGCCGAGCGGCAAATTGGCCATGGCGCGAACCTGCTGTTCATACTGGCTGCAGATGCAGGCGTCAATTGTGGCGTGGCCTGAATTATGAGGTCTCGGAGCCAATTCGTTGACAACCAAGCGTCCGTCGGCAAGCACAAAAAGCTCGGTACACAGGACCCCGACATAGTCGAGCTTCTCAATGATCTTAGACGCGATGTCGCGAGCCCGATTTGTGATTTCTTCGTCTATGCGGGCCGGCATGACAGAAACTGCCAAAATGCCATTGCGGTGGTAATTTTCGGAAACCGGGAAAACGGCCACATCGCCCTTGCTGTTGCGGGCGGCAATCACGGAGACTTCTTTAAAAAGCGGAAGGCGTTTTTCTAACACGCAGCGTACCTTGCCAAGCTTTTCGAAAGCGAGCGCTAATTCACGGCGATCATTTACGGTGACTTGCCCTTTGCCGTCATAACCTAAACGGGCGGTTTTTAAGATAGCAGGGAAATAGGGAGCGGAAGCTTTCTTGAGATCTTCGTCGGATTCAATCAGAAGGTGCGGGGCCACCGGAGCGCCGGCGGACTTGATGAAAGACTTTTCATCGAATCGGTCCTGCGTGATACGGACAGCGTTAGCAGCAGGGCATGTTTCGACGCCCTTAGATGCTAAGAACTCCAGAGCGGCAGCAGGAACGTTTTCAAACTCGGTCGTGACGGTCTTGCATAGCGAGGCGAGTTCGGTCAGTGCAGCTTCGTCCGTATAGGGAGCACAGATGTGCTTTTCGGCAACAATGGCGGCCGGGGCATTTTTATCAGGCTCCAATACGCAGACGCGGTAGCCCATCGTAGCGGCGGCTTGAGCAAACATGCGGCCTAATTGACCGCCCCCCATGAGTCCGAGCCAGCTGCTGGGAAGAATCGGTGTGTCTTTCATCATTTATCTGTTAAAGCGGAAGAGTCATGTTGCGGGCTTTTTCGTTCTGAGCTTTGCGGAAGGCCGCAAGCTTATCTGCCAAACCGGCATCCGTCGTACCCAAAATCTGGACGGCATAAAGTGCAGCGTTAGCAGCGCCGGCCTCACCGATGGCAAAAGTTGCGACCGGGACGCCTTTAGGCATCTGAACGATGGAATACAGAGAATCCTGGCCCTTCAGGTAGCGGCTCGGGACGGGAACACCGCAGACGGGCAGCGTTGTCTTAGCAGCGAGCATGCCGGGAAGGTGAGCAGCACCGCCGGCGCCGGCAATAATCACCCGGATGCCGCGGTCGCGGGCTGTTTCGGCGTATTCGAACATTTCGTCCGGCATTCTGTGTGCGGAGACGACTTTTGCTTCGAAGGGAACATCAAAAGACTTGAGCATTTCAGCGGCGTTTTTCATGACGTCCCAGTCAGAATTGGATCCCATCAAAATGGCGACAACCGGTTTATTTTCTTGCATCTTGAGCTTCCTGTTGGATTTCTGTTAATCGAAACGCGCCGCAAGCGGCGCGTTCTGTGTTTCGTTAAGAGGATTTTAGGCGGTAACGCCTTTGCCTGTCAGACGGATCAGAGCTTCTTCGTACTTGCTGCTGGTCTTATCCAACACATCCTGCGGGATCTTGGGAGCGGGAGCTTTCTTATTCCAGGGCTGGCTTTCAAGCCAGTCACGGATGAACTGTTTATCAAAGCTCGGCTCGGACTGACCGACTTTGTATTCGTCAGCAGGCCAGAAGCGGGAGCTGTCCGGTGTCAGGATTTCGTCCATCAAAACGACCGTGCCATTGTCATCCAGGCCGAATTCAAACTTGGTGTCGGCGATGATGATGCCCTTGGAAGCAGCATACTCAGCGGCTTTCTTGTAGAGAGCCAGCGTGTAATCACGGATCTTGGAAGCGATGTCTTCGCCGTACTGCTTGACCACTTCTTCGTAAGTGATGTTTTCGTCGTGATGTCCGGCTTCTGCTTTGCCTGCGGGTGTAAAAACTGTCTCTTATACACATCTCCGAGCCCACGAGACGCTCATGAATCTCG
>USHK01000040.1 GCA_900554375.1 uncultured Sutterella sp. | reverse complement strand
AGGCTAGTCAACTAGAGGCTCTTTCAAGCCCCGGCCTTGAGGCCGAGGTAGTTGACTTGTTAACTCAAGGTATCGAGTATCAAGCACCAATCGAGCCAAGCTTTGCGTTTTTCCTGAGGAGAACGCAGCAGGTAAGAAGGATGATAAGTCACGATTATCTTCCGAGGTTTGCCCTGCACAGTCAAATTGTGCACTTTACCTCGGTAAGGAGTAAGTGTCCTGAGATCGGGAAAGAACCAGGATGCGGCCGGTTTTCCCATTGCAACAATCACTTCCGGATCAATCAGCTCAATTTGACGTTCAAGAAAAGGGCGGCAAGCCATGGTTTCTGCTTTTTCCGGCGTGGCGTTCAGCGGAGGACGGCACTTGAGCGTATTGAAAATGCACAAATCCTTCTCGCGATCGAGTTTGGCCGCCTCCAGGATCTTGTCCAGTAATTTACCCGAAGGGCCGACAAAGGGCTGACCTAGGCGATCTTCTTCGGCGCCCGGAGCTTCCCCGATAAGCATCAGGCGGCAAGGAGGATTGCCTTGCCCGAAGACAGGGTGCAGCCGACTCGAGGAGATCTCGCAAGCCCGACAGTCCTGAACGAGCTGCCTTAGCGTCTGCCAATCGGCGGCAGCAATTTGTTGAATACGTGCTTCCGTGTAGGCCTCGGGACGGACTCCTCTTGCTTCGCTTGCACTGCGGTAAGCAGGTTTTGAGGCTGGTTCGGGCCGTGCCACCCTAGGCGGAGGTGCACTGCGGTCAGCAGTCCCCTTACTTTGACGCAAAGAAGGTGAGGGGGAGGAGCCGGTGGAAAGCGAAATGTTACCTGAAGGCCGAGGAGCAGAGCTCACAAAGGAAGCGGCAGATGCCGTCGTCGGCGCGTGATTCTGCTGAGGGGCGGCAGACTCGGGCGCAAGTTTAACCTTTACGGCTTTTTGAGCCGCTTCGGCAAGTTTATCCCGTTCAATCCATTGAGGACCGATGCCGAGCGCGTTCCATATATCTGACTTCCTTTGATCTAGCACGTTTTATTTCTTCCTATAAGCGTGCATCGTGATGGCATCCTCACGTCCGTTCGGAGCAGGATAATATCCCTTGCGTCTGCCCATCATGATGAAACCGAATTTCTCATAAAGTTTAATCGCTCCGAGATTTCCGGCCCTGACTTCCAAGAACCAATGTTCGATATTGCGTTCTCGTCCGATCCTGCTGAGCTCGTTCATAAGAAGCGTGGCATATCCCTTGCGGCGGGATAACGGGTTGACAGCGATGCGCAGTAGTTCGCCTTCGTCAAAAATACTGCTGAAAATCGCATACCCCTCCAGTTCTCTTCCATTTCTGAGGATCAGACACGTGTCTTTTTTCAGCGAACCTGAGAATGACGTCCGCGCCCAAGGATCGTAGAAGATGGAGCGGTCAAGAAGAACGACATCGTCGATGTCATCCGAAGTCATTCGGGTGATGAGCAGATTTTCAGCCATAGGATTCTCAGCGGGATTTTTCCGCTTTACGTTCTTCGATCGTCAAGGCGACGTGATCACGAACATAAAGCGGTGATGCTTCTGCGGCATCAACAGTTTTATTTTCAGCAAAGTATTTTTGGGCAAGCGGAACGATCATTTGTGCGTTGACGTCGTTCGTGGAAAGAAGTTTTTTAGGAGTAAGTTCTCCGATTTCATCTGCATAAACGCGGAAGGCGTTGCCGCAGAGAAAATCAGCGCCGTTGTCATCGGCGATAGCCTGAAGTTCGCTCGGCTTGCAAAGAGCAGGTGCTGTAACTTCCTTGAATTCGTTGTTCTCGCAGCGGAAAACCGAGCAGTAGCATTCATGCATGCGGGCATCAATTGCAGCAAGCAAACGAGAACCTTCTTCTAAGGTTTCACTATGTTCATAGGCAAGTGCGAGAAGGGTGTTGACGGGAACGAGCGGTAGGCTGAGCGCCCAGCCCATTCCTTGCGCTATTCCGCAGGCGACACGCAGCCCGGTAAAGGCGCCGGGACCGGAGCCGAAAGCTATAGCCTGCAGAGCTTCGCGGCTGCCGCCGGAAGCAGAGAGACTTTCGCGAATCATTCCGAGGATGACTTCCGTGTGTTTTTGTCCGGGTTCGGATTGAAGGAAAACTTCCCGATCGAAGCCGGAGACAGCCACAGAACACAAATTTCCGGAAGATTCAAGACAAAGTAATGCGCTCGCCATACAGACACTCCTATAGTGCAACGTATTTTAGTCGGTCTCAGACTAAGGAGAAACGCCGGCAGAGGCTCCCTCTTGAGCCGCGGGAGTGGGTTTTTGACCTGCTGCAGCCATGCTTTCCGTGGCGGATTCCTGAATCGTCACAATGAGCATTTGATGATTCAAGTCATTCCTTTCCGCCAGTTTGGACAGAAATTGGCCTTCATACTCGATCTGCGCCGGAGTCTTGAGCATCTCAGACAGGACAAGCTGTTTATTGGCTTGACGCACTTGTTCTCTAAGCTCGCAAAGCTCCTGCTTGGAGAGTCGTTTGTATAGAACGTAGGGACGGTCGTTATCGCGCGCGTGCTGATGATTGGTGACAAAACGTTCTCGCAGACGGCGCCTTTCCATTTTCGGAAGAAAAGCCCTGAGCTCTGCCCGCTCTTCATTGGTCATCAGACGCCAGTGGTAATCACGGTGGCGTGCCGACAAAGTAGGCCAAAGAGCGGCTCGTTCTTCCGCATTTAAATTCTCCCAAGGACATTTGGGTACATTAGGATTAGACGCGGCATTGGGCGCGTGAGGACGCGGAATGGAGCCGGATTCCTCGGCAGAGGAAGCGTCAATGACAACAGCTGCAGTCGTTTCCGACGGCAACGGATTTCCTGGGTTATGAGCAGAACCGACTACGGGCTGCAGCAAAAGCAAAACAACAGGTAGGTATCGGATCTCTTTCAAAATAATTGCCTCTTTCTTTTATTCTCATAATCCTATTCAACTTATTGCCCAAAAGGAATAGGGGCATGTAGCAAGAAAACCAAAAAGAGGATAAATTTTGTAGCATCATGTAATTTGTAAATCTTCCGACAGGAGATGCTATGCAAGAATCAGAGACATTGAGAAAAGACGGCGGTGCCCTCAGCAACAAGCGCCCTCCACGTATCCTCGTAGTAGACGACGACAGCCGCTTGCGCGATTTGCTTCGTCAATTCCTTACAAATAATGGTTTTCACGTATCTGTGGCTGAAAACGCCGAACAGATGAACCGTTTGTGGTTAAGAGAACGGTTTGATGCCGTCGTTTTGGACGTCATGATGCCGGGCGAAGACGGAATTTCCATTCTGAAGAGAATCCGCGCCTCCAATGACACCACGCCGATCTTGATGCTGACTGCTAAGGGCGAAGACATCGATCGAATTCTTGGGCTTGAATTGGGCGCCGATGACTATCTTCCGAAGCCCTACAATCCTCGCGAACTGCTTGCTCGTCTGCATGCTATTTTGCGCCGCAGAGAGCCCGTTGATCCTCCCGGAGCACCGAGCAAAGAAGACGAGGTCGTTCGTTTCGGCAACTTCACGCTTGATCTCGGAACCCGCAAGCTTTCCAAGGGCGACGAAGAAATTCCGCTTACCACCGGCGAATTTGCCGTTTTGAAGACATTTGCCCGTCATCCGAGAGTTCCGCTCTCCCGCGATAAACTCATGGAAATGGCTCGCGGCCGCGAATATGAAGCCTTTGACCGTTCGTTGGACGTACAGGTTTCTCGTTTGCGTAAAATTATCGAACCCGATCCTTCCAAACCTCGCTATCTCCAGACGGTTTGGGGCTTGGGCTACGTATTCATTCCTGACGGCGCATCCGACGCCCAGGATAAGAAATAAATTGTTTATCGGAAAGTGAGGCACTATGGCAGACAAGGCCGGCAAAGAGGGCTTCGGTTCGCAGTTTTTTTCCGGTTTGTTTTGGAAAACATTCGGAGCGCTCTTCATTTTGGTGCTGACCAGCGTCTGCGCTTGGCTTTACGGCTTGGCTGTATTAAATGAAGCGCCTCGCGCCCAAGCAGCCTCACTTCGGATTACCGCGATTACGACGCTGACCCGTTATGCGCTGATCAGTGCCGATACGAGCTATCGTTTTGACCTGATTATGGCGCTTGCTCAACGCGAAGGTCTGACGATACTTCCGAAAGAACCGTACGACCGTATTGTCCCGCTTGAAAGCGACAGCCTTAACGATCTGATTCTTGATAATGTCCGTTCATCTTTGGGCAAGAAGACGATTCTTGCCCAGAGCCTGAACGGGATTCCCGGTTTATGGGTCAGTTTTGAGATCGACGGGGACGAATACTGGATTCGAGCAGAACGAACGGCTGAAAATCCTCGATTAGGCGCAAACTGGATGTTTTGGTTTGCAGGGATGCTCTTAATCTGCGCTCTGTTTACCGTGCTTTTAACGAGCCGTTTGATCGACCCTCTGGCAAAACTCAGTGAGTATGCTCGAGAGCTTGGCCGAGGTGTATTTCCCCAGCCTCTGCCTTTGGACGGTCCGAGTGAGATTCGAGAAGTTAACGAAAGCTTCAATGTGATGGTGTCGGATCTGAAGCGCTTGGCAAGCGACCGCGAGCTGCTTCTTGCCGGCGTCAGCCACGACCTCCGTACGCCGATTACCCGACTGAGACTCGAAGTAGAATTAGCTCCGCTCTCTGAGGAGACCAGGGAAGCGATGTGCAGTGACCTTGATCAGATGGAAAGCATCGTCAAGCAGTTCATGGCTTATGTGCGTCAAGGCGAGGCCGAGCTTCAGGTTGTCAATATCTCTGACACGGTCAGACACGTCATTGCGGCAAATCGAGTGGCTTCTCAGCCGGATATTCAGCTTCATACTTCGATTGAAGACGGCTTGGAAGTTAGAGCCAACCCTACGGATTTAGCGCGTGCCGTTCAAAACATGATTGTGAATGCCGGAAAATACGGCAGAAGTTCTGACGGTATTCTTCGCCTATCTATTACCCTGCGTTATTTGAAGAAACGCGGAGCGGCCGAATTGATCGTCTCTGACGACGGCAAAGGTCTTCCGGAAAGTGATTTAGAACGCGTTCTGCGTCCGTTTGAACGCGGTGATACTGCACGAGGGAATGCCTCCGGGACGGGTTTGGGGCTTTCCATTGTTAACCGCGTGGCTAAAGCAGGCGGAGGTTCTGTCCGCTTAGCTCAAAACATTCCGAACGGTTTGAGCGTTCAGATGATTATTCCCGTGGTCCCGAAAGCCTCGGTCGTTAGAAAACTCTCCGAAGGCAAAGAGACGCCTGAACAAACAGATTAAGCCCGAGCCTCAAGCAGAATCACTGCTTGGGCAACGATTCCTTCTTCTTTTCCCTCAAATCCCAGCTTTTCGTTGGTCTTGGCTTTCACGTTGACGCAGTCGATCGGGAGCTGAAGGATGGAGGCTAACGAGGCGTTGATTTGATCCATAAAGGGAGCAAGTTTCGGCTTTTGGGCGATGATCGTGCAGTCTACGTTAACGGGCTTCCAGCCTTTGTCCCAAACTTTTTTCAAAGCTTCTGACAATAGTTTTGCACTGTCTGCGCCTTTATATGCAGGATCGGTGTCAGGAAAATGCCGCCCGATATCTCCCATGGCCGCTGCGCCGAAAAGAGCATCGGTTACCGCATGCAGAAGGACATCTGCGTCAGAGTGCCCGTCAAGACCGAGAGCGTGAGGGATTCGAACGCCGCCCAATACCAGCGGGCGTTCTTCGACTAAGCGATGGACGTCATATCCTTGACCGACTCTGATTTTGCAGTTACTCATTTTTCTCCTTTGTTTCTCGAGCTAAAAAGATGGCGCGGGCGAGCCAAAGATCCATGGGTCGTGTGACTTTAATATTGGTCGGAGTGCCCTCGACGAGAGCCGGATGCTTTCCGACAATTTCCATCGCACTCGCTTCGTCAGTGACGGCTGAGCCGGCTTCATTCATGGCTCTGGTTAGTTCTCCGACCGGAAAGCACTGAGGTGTTTGTGCAGCCCATAAACCTTCTCGGCTCACGGTACAGGCAATTCCTCCGTTGTCGTTTTCTTTTTTCAATGTGTCGTTGACCGGGACGGCAAGAATGGCGCTTTCCTGATACTTCAGACAGTAATCCATTAACTTTGTGACGTCTGCCGTCAGAAGGCAAGGGCGAGCGGCATCGTGGACTAGCACCCAGTCAGATGACTTGAGGTTGGAAAATAAAATGCCGTTTTTAACGCTGTCTGCGCGGGTCTGGCCGCCGACACGGGCGATGCGGACACGCGGGTCATCAAACGTAAGTCTCTGACCAATCAAGTCCGCCGGAGAAATCACGACGACTAACTCCTTGATTCGAGGCTCGTCAAGAAGCACCTGAACCGAGCGCTCAAGCATGGTTTTATCGCCGATGAGTTCATATTGTTTTGGGCTGCCTGTTCCCATTCGTGAACCGACTCCCGCAGCGACGACGACTGCGCCGAAGATGGGTTCTTCCTTGTCCGCATTCATAGATTTAATAAAATATTGGAGTGAATGCTAGTTTAGAACAAACCGCCAAAGAGGACTTAATCGCTTGTAGGTTCGAAATCTGAAGTGGCTTCAAGTTGCTGAGAGGTATGGCTCTGCGGAGGAACGTACTCGAAATCCACATGCTCCTGACGCCGCTCCAGCTGAGCCGCTTCACGTCCTGCAATCCTTCCGAAGACAACAGCTTCTGTTAACCCGATGCCGCCTAAGCGGTCTTTTCCATGCACACCGCCGGAGGCTTCGCCTGCGACGTAAAGTCCGGGGATCGGCTCATCGGATGTATTGAGCACTTGTGCCTTAGCATTAAATTTGAGACCCCCGCAGCAGTAGTGGACACCCACTCGTTCCTGCCCGACGTAGAAAGGCGGATAGATGATAGTTTGGAGCATCACTTTTTTGCCAAAATCTTTATCAACACCTGTGAGCACAAATTCGTTATATCGCGAGACGGTTTCTTGCAGGGCATCTGCCGGGCAACCGATAAAAGCTGCGGCTTGGATAAGGGAGTCAAATTTTTTCACCGCGCCGTCCGCTAGTTTGTTCTCCAGCGAAAGACCTTTTTTAGATTGAGAATCGGTGACTACCCACATGGCTTGTTGTGGCTGCTTCATGAGGGCTTTATACACATCAGCGTGGGAGGCTCCTTCATTGACAAAACGCAGGCCGTTTTTGTTCAGGTAAATATCGGCACCGGTGTAATCAACCAGTCGTCCTCCAAGAAAACAAATACGCTGGATCTTATCCAAATCCGCTGTTGCCGCATTAAACCGTTTTGTGAACTCTAAAGCATCTCCGAAGGCGCCGTCGAGGTATCTCCCGCCAGGATTCGCGGTGGAAGGCATCAAAGCAGAAATTTCTCGATTGAATTTTCTGCATAAAGCGTTGTTTGCTGAATAACCCCCGGTTGCGATCACGACGGCATTTCCGCGGATGTAGATGACCTCGTGACTTTTGCTTTTGACGACGACGCCGTTGATGTAGCCGGTTCCCGGATCCTGAAGCAAATCAGTGACCGGCTGCTCGTATAAAAATCTGATGCCGCGTTCCCGCGCCCTTTGATTAAGCTTGAAAATATAATGAGAACCGGTGAAACCCTGGATCGTTCTAAAAGCGTAGGCGGAAGGCGATCCAACCGCGACAAAGGGTTCAGGATTCCACACAATACCGTGTGTCTCCAGCCAGTCCATAGCGGCTTCGCTCTCAGAGAGTAAAAGACGGGCTAAGTCTTTATTGCCTATGCCGCCTCCGACCTCAAGCATCTCCTTTAGAACCGCACCGACGGATGTATGTATGCCTAATGGCTCAAGGCGTTTTGGCGAGACAGCCAAAAAAGATCCGGTAGACAACCGAGAATGACCGCCGATGACGGGAAGCTTCTCGATAACAAGAATATGTTCTGCGCCGTTTTCAGAGGCTGACAAAGCAGCAGACAATCCTGCCAAGCCCGAGCCGATCACAATGACATCCCAGCGTCGACCCAGATTCATCGGCGTCTGAGCAAATGATAGGGAAGAGGTGCACGCCAGCGCCCCGAGTCCGGCCAGAAATTCTCTTCTAATCATTTCGATTTTGATGAGTCGTGAAGCAGGATGAGGGCCCTGGTGATTTCCGCGACAGAGTCCATTTCAAGTTTTTCAGAAGCGCGGCTGCGATGCATTTTTATGGTCGGAACGGAGAGTTCGAGCCGATCAGCAATTTCCTTATTGGTTAGTCCTTCGGCGACCAGCGAGAGGACCTCCCTCTCTCGGTTGGTAAGCTGCCGATAGCGACGCTTCAGCGTATTTAATTCATTGACTTCTTCCGATCGGCGGATGCCCAATTCAACTGCTCGTGTGACTTCCTGGTTGAGACGTGCGGGATCCACAGGCTTTTCTAAGAAAGTCAGGGCGCCTTTGCTCATCGCGTTAACCGCCATTTGAATGTCGCCGTGCCCGGAAAGAAAAATCAAGGGAAAATGAGCAAAGCCGCGTTCTATCAATGCCTCCTGGACCTCAAGACCGGTCATCTGCGGCATGCGCACATCCAAGACGGCACATCCCGGAATGCCTGTCTCTTATACACATCTCCGAGCCCACGAGACGCTCATGAATCTCG
>USHK01000039.1 GCA_900554375.1 uncultured Sutterella sp. | reverse complement strand
GAGCAGGAGAGTAAGCACCCATGCCCCCTGTGTTTGGACCTTCATCTTTGTCGAGAAGTCTCTTGTGATCTTGGCTGGTGGCCATCGGAAGGACGTGCTCGCCGTCCACCATGACAATGAAGCTGGCCTCCTCGCCATCAAGGTAATCCTCAATGACGATGCGGGCGCCGGCGTCACCGAGTTTGTTGTCCTGAAGCATGAAGTCCACGGCTTCGTGTGCATCCTCTTCCGTCATAGCAACGACGACACCCTTACCGGCAGCCAAGCCGTCGGCTTTGATCACGATTGGTGCGCCTTTGCAGCGGACATAAGCGTGAGCGGCTTCGGCGTCCGTAAAGGTTTCGTATTCGGCTGTCGGGATGCCGTGACGCTTCATGAAGGCCTTAGCGAAGTCCTTAGAAGATTCCAGCTGGGCAGCTTCTTTGGTCGGTCCGAAGATCTTTAAGCCGCGGTCGCGGAAGATGTTGACAACACCCTTGGCGAGCGGAGCTTCGGGACCGACGACGGTGAAAGCAATATCGTTGGAGGCAGCGAAATCAGCGAGTGCGTTTAAGTCGGTAATAGCCAAATTTTCAAGGTTCGGCGTTCCTGCGGTCCCGGCATTACCCGGAGCAACGTAGACTTTTTCAACTCGCGGGGACTGGGCCAAACGCCACGCTAATGCGTGTTCACGGCCGCCGCTTCCGATAACCAGAATCTTCATGGGATTTCTCTAAGGTATTAAAGGTTGGATTGAGTAATTATTCAAAGACGGCTGTGGTATAGACCTGAGAAACGTCGTCGAGGTCTTCCAAAGCATCGATGAGGCGCTGCATGCGTTCGGCTTCGTCGCCGGTAAGAACGGTTTCAGAGTCGCTCTTCCATGTGATTTCAGCAACTTCCGGTTCCCAGCCTTTTTCTGTGAAGGCTTTGTGCAGATCTTCGAAGGCGGAAGGATCGCAAGTAACTTCGATAGAGCCGTCTTCATCGGAAATTACGTCATCGGCGCCGTTGTCAAGGGCGACTTCCATGACGTCGTCTTCTTTGAGACCTGGCGCAAAGAGGAAATAGCCGCAGTGCTTGAACATGAAGGAAACGCTTCCGTCGGTTCCGAGGTTGCCGCCGTTCTTAGAAAGAATGTGGCGAACATCAGCAACAGTACGGGTACGGTTGTCTGTCGTGCAGTCAATGATCAGAGCTGCTCCGCCGACGCCGTAACCTTCGTAACGGATTTCTTCGTAGTTAGCACCTTCGAGCTGACCCGTGCCCTTCAGAATGGCATTTTTGACGGTGTCTTTAGGCACATTGGCTGCACGTGCTTTTAAGAGAGAGAGTCTCAGACGCGGATTCATGTCCGGGTCTCCGCCGCCTAAACGAGCGGCGACAATAATTTCACGAATGACTTTGGTCCAAAGATTGGAACGCTTTGCATCCTGACGGCCTTTTCTATGTTGAATATTGGCCCACTTGGAATGTCCTGACATTTAAAAGAGTCCTTAAAGCTATAAAAAGACAATCTCAAATTTTACCAAACCCAAGGCTTGTACTTGCTTGGTTTCAGCAAATGCGGAGCACTGAAGGAAGAAGACTGTAAAAGGCCGCCTTTCAGATAACTGATAGCTACTTCTAAAGCAAAACAAATCAAGAAAGTGAGAAGCCGAATTCTTTTTTCGAGGATTTGATGAGTAAAGCACAGCCAAAAGAAAAGAAGACAACCTTTGTAACAGGTATTAACATTAGGGCCTGAAGATCCGATGAGAGACAAATTCATTGATCATCAACCCGACCAAGACAATTCCTCTTCCAGCCGCATGGCACACGGGATTTACGTTCAGATATTAGGAGAGTCCATGAAGAAGTACGTTTTGCCTTACGGACAAGGCTCTAAAGAAATCGAGCTCGATGAAACTCTTGTCCTTAAAGAAGTTCGTACCAAAGAGTTCGAGCCAATGAAAAACATTCCCTACGAAGTTCTCGAGGCGATCTACCACCCGATTGGATGCCCTCCGATCAACGAAATAATTAAGCCGGGACAAAAGGTCGCGTTTATCTGCAACGACCCGACTCGCGTCGCCAACAGCTTCGACTTTATGCCTGTGCTTGTCAACGAGATGAACAAACTCGGTGTCAAAGATGAAGATATGCATATCGTCTTTGCGCTAGGGACCCATCGTCCGATGACCGAAGAAGAAATGGTTCAGGCAGTAGGAAAAGACGTGGCTTCCCGACTGAAGATGTACAACAGCCTCTGCAACGAGCAGGAAGACTTTAAATATTTCGGCACGACTTCTCGCGGAACTCCGGTATGGATCAACAAGCATCTTTGCGATGTAGACCATGTCATTCTGACCGGCACGATTGTTCACCACTACTTCAGCGGTTACGGCGGCGGCCGTAAAGCTATTCTTCCGGGCTGTGCCGCAATGGAAACGGTTCGCGTCAACCACAGTTTCATGCTTGATCCGGCTGCCGGCCTGGGCAAGACGACGGGAAATCCTTGTTACGAAGATCAAATGGAAGGTGTCGCACTCTTCGCAAAAGGACGCTCTCTTTTCTTGTTCAACGCTATCCTGAACGCCAAACATCAGTTCTTGAAGATGTTCGCCGGTGACTACATCAAGGCCCATAAAGAAGCCTGTAAATTCGTTGACGAAGTCTACGGAAGTGTCATTCCTAAAGAAGCCGATTTGGTGATCGCCTCTTGCGGCGGATATCCGAAAGACATTAACGTTTATCAGATGCAAAAGACAATGGACAACGCAGCCTGCGCCGTTCGTAAAGGCGGAGCCGTCATTATGGTGGCAGAATGCGTTGAAGGAAGCGGATCCGCTGTCCTGGAAGAAGCTTGCCGTCGCCTCGGCTCTCCGCAGGCTATCAAAGCTGAACTCGAAAAAGATTTCCGTATCGGTGCAAACAAGGCTTATGCTGTCACGCGTTTAATGGAAAAGGCTAAGTACTATTTAGTGACCGCGCTGGATCGTAAGATGGCGCGTGACATGCTGTTCTCGGGGGCCTATGACACGATTGAGGAGGCATTAGCTGCAGCGGAAAAAGAAATCGGCAAAGTGGAATCCGTTATCGTGATGCCGGAAGGCTCTCTCACGGTACCGCGCGTTGAATAACAGCTTGTTGCTGAATTCGTGCAAAGGACGCTTCGGCGTCCTTTGCCGATTAAAGAGTCTGTTTACCGAGAAGCTGGTCAAAATATCCCGAGAGCTTCTCCATCGGTTTCCATTGAGCCGAAGCAAAGAGCGAAAAGGAAGCCAAGAGGCGTGATGCATCTGCCCGCTCATCTTCAGAAAGACGTTCGAAGTCTTCTTTTTGAATATGCATTTCAAAAACTTCCGGGCTGACCTTGCGAAGCCGAAAGCGAATCTCTCCTTTGTTTAGCCCAGCAAAGAAACGGCTGATTGCTGTTTCAACTTTTCCAATGGCAGTAAGGTCTGAAGCGAGAACTTTTTGGTTGTAAGGCAGGCGCGTTAGCATGCAGGGTCTGGCGGCTTGATCCCAATGATCTAAACCGATCAAGGCGCCGACTTCTCGATTGTCTTGTTTTGAAAAATTGGCTTCAGCCAGCGGCGAATGGATTTTTAATTCGCTCAATGCCTTTAAGCCGGGACGGTAATTGGATAAGTCCGAATGGTTGGTGCCGTCGCAGAGCGGAATATCGACAGCCCGCCTTTTGAGTTCGAGAAACAGATGTTTTTTACAGAAGTAGCAGCGATCTGTGTGGTTGTATCCAACGGCTTCCATCTGCAGAGGGTTGAGATCGAGAAGCTCAAGCTCAAAACCGTTTTCCTGAGCCCACTTCACGGCTTCTGCGGTTTCTTCCGGAGAAATATGGGGGCCCTTAACCGTGAGCAGTTTGACGTTATATCCCAGATATTTGGCGGCAAAACTCAAGAAACGGCTGTCCAGACCGCCGGAAAAGGCGATCGCCAGACGTTGATCAGGTGCGATTTCGGAAAGCACCTGTTGGAGTCGGGACAGACGGGGGTCGTTAATCAAAGCTTTTTCCTAACGCAAAGGTTGCTCCGTTGGGAACGCCTTCATAGACATATGTTCCGTACACGGTTTCGATTTTTTCGATGATCATCTGCGGCCAAGGGCCGAATTCAGCACCGAAAGCCTTAAGAAGCGCAATACCGGTCGGAGTGACCGTTTCACCTTCCGCACCGAACGGCCGGACAGGAATGCCAACGAGGAGTGCCTGAACGGCAGGCGCCGGCGATGGGATGACACCGTGGGCACAATGAATGCGTCCGTCGGCAATCGGGAGGGGACTCACGATTAAACGGTCAGGATTTAAACGTGTAAAGAGTTCGCAGTTAAAACAGATGTCCAAAATACTGTCTAAGGCTCCGACCTCATGGAAAGTAACCTCTTCAGGTGGCAGGCCGTGGACTTTTCCTTCGGCTTCCGCAACAAATCCGAAAGTTTTAAGCGCCAGCTCTTTGGCCTTATCACTCATCTGAGCTTTTTCAATGATGGCTCGGACGTCGGATAAGCGGCGGTGTTCATGTTCGTGAGGCAGCTTCACACGGCAGAAGGAGCCTCTGATGCCCCCGACAAATTTGTCTTCAAGAAACACAGATCCTTTCAGCTCGGAAAAGATCCCGTTCAGAACGGAGTCTGCTTCTTCATTGTTCATGCCGAGCATGCACATCAAGCCGCTCAGAAACATGTCTCCGGCGATGCCGGAGTGCAGACGAATCGTGAGAATTTTTTGACCGTTTTCCTGTCCGTGGTGCTCGTGATGGTGGTGATGGGCCGTTTGATCGTGGTCGGGATGGACATGTTCCGCAAAGTGATCGTGAGCGTGGACGGAATCGATACCGTGAGATTGAGGAGTCATGGAATTAGTATCCGAAAGAGCAGAGCGTTTTAGCGGCTGTGCAGGCAGCTCCGAAACCGTTGTCAATATTAACGACAGAAAGACCGGGTGAGCAGCAGGCCAGCAGGCTGTTTAAAGCTGTTTTTCCACCGCCGCAGACGCCGTATCCAACGGAAGTCGGGACGCCTATAAGAGGTCGCGAGGTGAGGCCGGCAAGCACGCTGCCGAGCGCGGCTTCCATACCCGCAACGGCAATAATAATGTTGTGGCGGTTGATCTCTTCGATTCGGCTTTCCAAACGCCAGAGGCCTGCAACGCCGCAGTCTTCAAATACTTGGTAGGGAATATTCATAAATTCCAGCGTGCGCGCTGCTTCCCAGGTGACGAAGCCGTCGGCCGTGCCGGCCGAAACGACAGCCACACTGCCTTTGTGTTGTTGGTCAAGTTTTTTACAGAAGGCAGTACGGGCCAATGCGTCAAAGGAATAGTGCAGTCTTACTTCAGGCGGACAAGAAGTAAAGACTTCTTCACTGAGCCGCGTAAAAAGAATCGCCGGCGCATCCTCTTGGGAGAATTCTCCCATGAGACTGTGGATGACCTCGCGGGATTTACTTTGGCAGAAGACCGCCTCGGGGACCGAGGTGCGCACAGCGCGGTCATAATCAAAAAGAACGCGATTTTCTGTCATCGTCAGAGAATCCTCCGTTTAGCCGAAAATACCGAAATATTCGCTCATTGTATTCGATGGCAGGCTGCAGTATTTTCAGGCAAAAACTGTTTGTCTCAGTCGATTCTCTGCAGACGATAGGTCTTAGATCCAAGTCCTTTTCTTTCTGCATAGTCGAGAACATCGACGGAGTGCTCCCGTTCCCATTCCTCTCTAAGCGCTGGATCAGAGGTCAATCCGTAAACGATATCTAATGCAGCACGGTCAGCTGCGATCGGATCGGAGGAAGCAACAATGCCGAGATTAGGACGATCGATGGTGCCGCTGCAGCCGTCAGCCGGTTTAAGAGCATCAATGATATTGATGAACACCCAGCGTCCTTTCTTGTAGTCAAGAGCAGCGCTGACGGCATCTGCCATGGATTCGGAAGTTTCTTTAGGTGAAGACGGATGATAGTAATCGGTCACTTCTCCGGCGCTGTGGACCTGGCAGGCGCCTTTGGCCGTGCCGAGACAGATGGAAAGATTCTTAGTTGCTCCGCTGTACCGCTGCAAGTTATGTCCTTTGAAACGAACGATGGATACCAGCGTGTCGTAATTAGCCAAATGCGATCCGGTAATGAAATTCTTTAAGTGATAGCCATTGCGGACAGGGAGTGCAATCTCTTTTTCCGCATCCAAAATATCAATCGGGGCGACCTTGTCATATCCCAGAGCTTTAGCGGTAGCCAAATGCGTGGCGGCGTCAGAGCGTGCACTGTCCATGTAATTGCTCTCGATTAAAGTAGCATGGAGTTCATCTGCGATTGGCTTTAGCAGATCCGGATCGATCATCTTTGCGCGATCACGCTGATTTCCGAATACAACTTTCAAACCGACTTTGCCTTGCACAGGCACTTCGACGGCCTTGAATAGGTCTAAAACAGCTTGAGGAGACGTGGAGGGAGAATAAAAGACAACAGGAGCATCCGTTTTGTCTGTAACGTGAGTGAGCTTAATGTTCTCAATGGGCGTACCTTTCAAAGAGTTGCCCGTGGTTTGAGCAAAAGTAGGAATGGAGAGGCCGGAAACGGAAGCACTTAGTGCGAGCAGTACTTGTCTTCTTTTCAGCATGATCGTAAGTCCGATGGGGAGAGATGGTTGATAGAAAAAATTTACCTGTCCGCAATTTTTATGTCCAATATTTATTTCTGATTCTTTTGCATAAAATTTTTATATAAATGGGTAAAGGCGCCAAACTTATCCTGAGGATTCTCATTCTTTGACGTCCTCCTCGCCATAAATGACGAGGATTCCATACCACCTCTGCAGCGGCCGTAGCCTAATGCTGCAGTAGGTCTCTTTGGGTTCCTGCTGACAGCGGCCTTACTGCACCGCTCATACCACAGGCTAACCGGGCCCGTCCGGCCCTTAGTACATTTATCGCTCCGACCAAATCCGCGTTGGCTCGGTATCCGCAGGCAACACACGCAAAAGAGGCTTGCGTTTTTCTGTTCTCCGCAGAAACCAAACCACATAGCGGACATGTTCGGCTGGTATTTTTGGGATCAACCTTGATCAATTTTCCTCCTCTCCGCTCCAACTTATTGGAGAGCATCCGGAAAAAGCCATACCATCCTTGATCCAAAATTGACCGGTTCAAGCTGCTCTTCTGCTTAACCTTTTTGCCCGGATTCTCTATTGTTCCGGCGGCAGAAGCTGACATATTAGAGACCTTCAGATCCTCAACGTACACGGTGCTGTGGTTTTGGGCTATCTGTGTCGAAGTCTTATGTAGGAAGTCTCTTCGGCTGTCTGCGATATGGCGATGCAGGCGTGCAATCTTTCTCTTTGTTTTTCTGCTGTTCCTACTCCCTTTTTTCTGTCTGGCCAACGATCTTTGAAGTATCGCAAGTTTTTCCTGCTCCCGCTTAAAGGGGTTGAGAGGTTCAAAGACTTTACCGTCGGAGAGCGTCGCAAAATGCTTGACTCCCATGTCAATCCCTATCTCGGAAGGAGTTGGAGCAGGCGGCTTGTCCTCATATTCCGTCTGGATGCTGACGTCCCATTTATCGCCGCGGCGAATGACGGTGACGTTTTTTATCGCACCGATGATGTCTTGGCTTTTCCGATACCCTACCCAACCGATTTTTGGCAACCTAATTTGATGTTTGGCTTCATCAAGTTCAACTCCCTGGGGAAATCGAATGGAGTCATGTCTAAACTTTTTCCTGTATTTCGGGAAGTTCGCACGTTTTTCGAAGAAATTGGTGTAAGCCCGATCAAGATCTTTTAGGGACTGCTGAAGCACCTGGCTATGGCACTCTTTCAGGAAAGGATGTTTATTTTTCCACTCCGGAAGCCTTTTAGTAGCTTCTGCATATCTGAATGAGTGTTTGTCATCTTTTGCGTACAGCGACTTCTCAAGAGATAAGGTACGATTGTAGACATAGCGGGCGCAGCCGCAGAATTTGCCGATTTGACAAGCCTGCCGGCCATCCGGCTTCAATTCAAATTTAAAGGCACGTCGTATTAGCATTGCAGCCCTCGTGATTGTTAAGCAAATTATACTTGGTCTATGAACAAAAGTAATGATATTAGACACGGCAGACACTGTGTTTTTAATTTACATATTCATTTGGTCTTTGTCACTAAGTATCGCCGCTCTGTATTTACTAAGGCAGTATTGGAAGATCTGAAGGAAATTTTTGCCTCGGTTTGCCAAGATTTTGAGGCCGAGTTAGTAGAGTTTGACGGAGAAAAGGATCATGTCCACTTGCTAATCAATTATCCGCCGAAAGTTTCGATATCTCGTTTAGTTAACAGTCTGAAGGGGGTCTCAAGTCGACTCATTCGGAAAAAACGATATGCTTGCATTCAAGATAAACTTTGGGCCGGAGCCCTGTGGTCTCCCTCCTATTTTGCCGCAAGTTGTGGCGGAGCGCCTATTTCCATTATTAAACAGTACATAGAGCAGCAAGATACGCCGGAGTAACTACTCCGTCGAGCCCTTAAATCACCGTCATAAATGGCGGTGCTTTACGGGCTCAGATGGTAAAAACGAACTTTGTTTCCGCTCACATAACCCATGGCACCGAGTTCCGGAGACTTGAAGGTCTGTCTCTTATACACATCTGACGCTGCCGACGACTCCTTACGTGTAGAT
>USHK01000038.1 GCA_900554375.1 uncultured Sutterella sp. | reverse complement strand
GTACTGCAGATTGGGCATGAAGCGGCGCTTGGTCTTGTTATTCGCGTGCGAGACGCGATTGCCAACCATGGGAGCCTTGCCGGTGACTTGACACACTCGTGCCATCGCTAACTCTCCAGAATAATAACTGTTATAAAAAACTTTTCTCGCGCCGAAATACTGCCTCGGGGAGAACCAAAAACAGCGATTATACTGATTTTTCAAACTTTTTGCATTGGTCTCCAAGACTTAATTTCTGATTACGGCCCTCAAGGAGTAAATTGGCGGATCAATGACTTAGGCTTTTCGAATCCTTTTTAATGCGGAAGCCGTGATTCTTCTTGTTTCGACCAAGGATGACCATGGCTCGCAGAAGAAAAATCGAATCGAAAAATCAGCGTTTCTATTAATATGTAAGAACATTTGATCCGCTTCTATTGTTAACGAATATGAAAATTTTGCTGGCCCAACCTAGAGGCTTTTGCGCCGGTGTCGACCGCGCAATTGCGATCGTTGAAAGAGCACTTGCTGTCCATGGCGCGCCGATTTATGTCCGCCATGAAATCGTTCACAACAAACATGTGGTCAATTCTTTGCGGGAAAAAGGCTCTATTTTTGTGAATGAGATCGACGAAGTGCCGGACGGTTCAGTCCTCGTGTTCTCGGCACACGGCGTACCAAAGGCAGTAGAAGAAAAAGCAAGAGCCCGCGACCTGACTATTTACGATGCGACGTGTCCTCTGGTGACCAAAGTTCATATGGAAGTCACCAAGATGCATAAGCAAGGCTACCGCATCATCATGATCGGACATGCCGGTCACCCGGAAGTGGAGGGAACAGTCGGTCAGGTTGACTCAGAAATCAGTGTCATCGAAAAACCGGCACAAGTTTGGGATCTCGAAGTAGAGAATCCCGAAAAAGTCGCCTATGTCAGCCAGACAACGATTTCGTACGACGATGCCAAAGGGCTAATCCAAGAGCTTAAAAAACGTTTTCCATTAGTCGCAGAACCCAAAAAAGCCGATATTTGCTACGCCACCCAGAACCGTCAGGATGCCGTTAAAGAATTGGCGCGCCGGGTGGACCTTGTACTAGTGGTTGGATCAAAAAGTAGTTCTAATTCAAATCGACTTCGTGAGGTTGCTGAAGGCGCCGGCACTAAGGCTTATCTTTTAGATGACGCAGGAGAAATTAATCCCGAATGGTTTAAGGACATTGAAAGAGTCGGGATTACTGCAGGCGCCAGCGCACCGGAGATTCTGGTCGACGAAATTGTGGAGAAACTCAAAACGCTCGGAGCAGATGAGGTTGAAACGATGTCCGGACAGAAGGAGGATGTGAAATTTCCGCTGCCCAAAGGACTTTGGAAAAAAGATTTGGAGAATGCTCGTGACAATCAAAAGTAATGAAGCTCGTTTGAATGCACCGTTTGGTTCAATCCTTTTGACGTTTGAAGATGGCAAGCTCGTGAGATGTGAGCTGTCAGAAAAAGCGGTCGAAGAAGACCTCGGGAGTTTTTCCGGCCACAAGGCCGTCAAAGTCCTGAAATCGTATTTGAAGGGTGATATTCACGCCTTGGATAATTGGAAGCCTAGTGAGGACGGTACGGAATTTCGCCGTCGTGTCTGGAAAGAAATCGCTGACGTTAAAGCCGGTAACACGGTGACCTATGGTGAAATTGCGGAGCATCTCAGCAGTTCTCCTCGTGCGGTCGGAGTTGCATGCGGCGACAATCCGCTCCCGATTTTTGTTGGTTGTCACCGAGTAGTAGGGAAGGGCAAATTGGGCGGCTTCAATCATTCTGCAGATAATGTCTCAATAAAATGTTGGCTGCTTAAGCATGAACAGCAAAACATGTGAGGAGTTTGAATGAGTAAAAAAGAACACGTTTCTGCTACGCCGGCAACAATGTGGCTGAAACAGCATAAGGTGCCTTTCGAAGACGGAATTTACGAATATGTGGAGCACGGCGGTACTGCTCAGGCGGCTGCTTCTTTCGGAGTGGATGAGCATAACGTCGTAAAGACGCTCATCATGCAAGACGAACATGAAAAACCTCTCGTCATTTTGATGCACGGCGATCGAGAAGTTTCTACTAAGAATTTGGCTCGTCAAACGAATCGTAAACACATCGAACCATGCAAACCTGCCATCGCCGAAAAAAATTCCGGTTATCAGGTTGGCGGAACTTCCCCTTTCGGAACGAAGAAGAACATGCCGGTTTACGTTGAAAAAACGATTTTGGATTTGCCGTTCATTTATATCAACGGAGGCAGACGCGGTTACAACGTCAAGATTGATCCGAAAGTGCTGAAGGACCAATTGGGCGCCGTCGAGGTTGAGTGCGCGATTGAAAAGTAGCCTTTAGCACTAAATTTCAGACAGAAAGGGCAAGAGCCGGGATTTTTTGATCTCGGCTCTTTTGCTTGGTGCGCCATTTGAAAAGTTCAAACGGAAGGTTCCCTTTCGCACCAAAATTATTCGTTATCGTTCGGATGTTCCAGTGACCATCTCGGCTTAATGGAAAAACCGTTCGGCTTCTTATTTCTCAGCCCCTTAATTTCAGCCAAATGAGCACCTGCGGCTGCTGCGATCATTGCGCCGTTATCGGTACACAGCGCTTGCGGAGGAAAGAAAACCTTAACGCCGCGTCTTCGGCAGGCTTCTGTCAGACGAGCGCGAAGCTGTTTGTTTGCGCTGACGCCGCCCGCGGCAACCAGCGATTTATTGCCGGTTTTCTTAAGTGCTTTTAGACACTTCGTTACCAAAACATCCGTGACGGAATCGACAAAGGCTCGCGCTAAATTATTTTTAAATTCTTGCGACAAGGGTTTCGTCTCTTTCCGAACCGTGTTCATGACCGCTGTCTTCAGACCGGAAAAACTGAAATCCAAGTTCGGAGCATGAATCAAAGGCCGCGGCAGCTCAATGGCGCCGGGCGCACCTTTTTCCGCCAAGGCAGAAACGGCCGGGCCGCCCGGATAAGAGTACCCGAGAGCTTGGGCTGTTTTATCAAAGGCTTCGCCAGCTGCATCATCTAACGTTTCTCCGAGAAGCTCATAATCACCTAAGGCACGCACTTCCATAATTTGGGTGTGTCCGCCCGAGACGAGGAGCGCAATGAACGGGAAAGAAGGCTTGTCCTCGGCAAGAAGAGAAGAGAGAAGGTGGCCCTCCAAATGATGAATGCCGACCACGGGAATATCCAGCGCGAGTCCAATACCGTAGGCAACCGAGTTGCCTACGAGCAGAGCGCCGGCTAACCCCGGACCTTCCGTCACCGCAACAGCGTCCAAATCCTTTGCTGTCTTACCGGCTTTCTTCATCACCTCGTTGAGCAAAGGGATAATGCGGCGAATGTGGTCTCGGCTGGCAAGTTCAGGCACGACTCCGCCGTATAAACGATGCATTTCGATTTGCGTGTGAAGTGCATCTGCAATAAGACCTTTGTCTGTGTCGTAAAGGGCAACTCCCGTTTCGTCACAGGAAGATTCAATTCCGAGGATCAGCATTCTCTTTGTCGATTGAAATAAGCTAAAGACAAATTTTAGCCTTACTGGGCCTTGTGAGTACTGTAATAAATATCACGCGTCACTATGGCAAAGGCATTGTCCGCCGTCGAGCCTCCGCATAGCTTTTCTCTGACTTCCTCGCTGATTTTTACAAATTCGTCATAAGACGGCACTTTTTCGGAAACAGTAACGCCTCTTGCATTAAGATACTTGCGGCTCGGGCCGTCGAGCGGAAAATACTTTGTCGGGCAAACCCAATACATCCCCATAGTCAGGTTGAACTTGATGCCGTACTGGTGCTGAGTCATCTGATTAAAGAGTTCGGCGACCTTGTCGTTTTTTCCAAAGAGTCCTAAATAGAGTGTCCACAAGTTATTAATGTCTTCTTCCGTCTTGCCGTCTTTAAAGCCGAAGAACATCGAGTTTTCGTTGTTGAGCGGCGAGACGCCTCGGAAGTCGGTCGGCGCCGGTTCGTCAACTTTCAGGAAAATTTTGAAAGCCTTTGCAACTTTGGCTTTCTTTTCCTGCGAGATCTGGCGGTTCATCACGCCAAAGACGGTGAAAGGATCGATATCCGTTAGCTTTTTGTGATCCGGATCATGAAGGTAGTTTGTTTCTTCGGGGAGCGCTGAATAAAGCCAGTTTAAGAGTTCTTTCCTGCGGTCGGAATACGAACAGAGTTTTCGTGCAGCCGCAGGATTAAATTTTGTCCATGAGTAATCATTGTCCATTTATGAACTCCTTCAGAAAAAGAAGAATCTATTGTGGGTCGGTATAAAAATAGGTGCTGCGTTATCTGCTCAATTCGATCTTTTTAAGCCGGAGAATCTGCCATTTCCGTTAACTTTCGAGTGAATAAATTGTTACTTAAATGAGATAGTTAAGGCACGGAAGTGAAAAATGCATTAGAATTGCTGACTTTCGAGTAGGGGAAGGCTTGCGCATTCCGCTTACTCAACCAAGAAACTATTTTTAAACAGTTATTTAGTTTAGGTGCTCGATGCCCACAATCCGTGTTAAAGAAAACGAACCTTTTGAAGTTGCTCTTCGTCGCTTTAAGCGTACGATTGAAAAGAGCGGTCTTTTAACTGAACTTCGCGCTCGCGAATTCTATGAAAAACCGACTGCTGAACGCAAACGCAAAAAAGCTGCCGCTATCAAGCGTCACTACAAGCGTCTTCGCAGCATGATGCTCCCGAAGAAGCTCTACTAATTCTTCAAGCACTTCAAAACAGAGGCAGTTATGAGTTTAAGAGACCAGATCACCTCTGATATGCGCGACGCGATGCGCGCTCATGACAAGGAAAGACTGAGCGCGCTTCGTATGCTTCTTTCTTCGATAAAACAGAAAGAAGTCGACGAGCAGATCACCGCAGATGATGCTGTCATTCAGCAGATCATTGCAAAATTGATCAAGCAGCGTAAAGACTCAGTTGAACAATATCTGGCTGGAAATCGTAAGGATTTGGCCGATAAAGAGTCTGCAGAAATTAAGACATTCGAGGTCTATTTGCCCGCTCAGCTTTCTGATGAAGAAATTCAGAAAATCGTTGACGAGGTTGTGACTTCCGCCGGACTCAGCGGTCCGGCCGCCATGGGCAAGGCCATGGGAATGATCAAGCCGAAGGTCGCAGGCAAAGCTGACATGGGCAGAGTTTCCGCACTGCTTAAGGCAAGACTGGCTCAGTAAGCTGGAAGATTTTATAAAAGACGTCCTGCGGGACGTCTTTTTGTTTATAGTGGCCGGATATTTTGAAACAGTTTCTATCCCCCGCATTTTCTTGTGAGAGTTTGATTCTTGATCGCACAGTCTTTTATTAAAGAACTGCTTGACCGAGCAGACATTTACGAGGTTGTTAACCGCCGAGTTCCTTTACAGCAAAAGGGCGCTTCGGCTTGGGCATGCTGTCCGTTTCATAATGAAA
The DNA here is from genome assembly GCA_900554375.1 of uncultured Sutterella sp. Lineage (GTDB taxonomy): Bacteria > Pseudomonadota > Gammaproteobacteria > Burkholderiales > Burkholderiaceae_F > Parasutterella. The sequence goes on along the minus strand of USHK01000038.1, from coordinate 3,517 downwards.
AAAGTCCGAGCTTTTCAGTGAACCGCGAGCGCGGTTTTTATCACTGCTTCGGATGCGGAGAGCACGGCAACGCTATCAGCTTCCTAATGAAGTATGAGAATCTCCCCTTTGTCGATGCGGTCGAAAAACTCGCCTCCGAATTCAGTATGCAGGTCCGCTACGAAGGCGGCGCACCTAAACCCAAGAGCGGTAAACCGCGTTTGTCCGAGATTATGCAGAGGGCAATGGAGTTTTACCGCGATAAATTCAACACCGACAAGTTTTCACAAGACTACCTTCATAACCGCGGCCTCAAAGACGAAACGATCGAACGCTTCGGTATCGGCTTCTCGCCTGATGCCTGGCACAACTTAGACACTGTCTTTACGCCCGATCTCAAACCCTTGCTTTTAGAGGCAGGTCTTCAGAGAACCGGTCAAAGCGGAAACGTCTACGATTTCTTCCGCAACCGCCTGATGTTCCCAATTCGCAATATTCGCGGACAGGTCATCGCCTTTAGCGCACGAACGATGATCGGGGAAGAACCGAAATACATCAATACTGGCGACACACCTATTTTTACAAAAGGCTCGGAAGTCTTCGGTTTGTACGAGGCTCGTAAAAGCATTCAGGATAAAAAACGCGTCATTGTCGTAGAAGGCCAAATGGATGTGATCCAGCTTTCCCAAGCAGGATTTGGAGAAGCTTGTGCACCATTGGGTACGGCAATCCGAGCTGAGCATATTGAACGCCTTCTTAAGATGACCGATCACGTCATTTTCTCGTTTGACGGAGATGCGGCTGGCCGCAAGGCGGCAAAGCGCGCAATGGATTTATCGCTTCCGCTCCTAGACGATGCTCAGAAGGTGAGCTTTGTTTTCCTTCCGGAAGGCGAAGATCCCGATAGTCTAGTGAAGAAGTCAGGAGCGCCTGCTTTCGAAGAGAGGCTCAAAAAGGCACTGCCGCTTTCCAGCTACCTCATTGAGGCCTTGTCTCAAGGGCTGGATTTGGCAGTTCTTGAAGACCGCAACGCGTTTATTGAAGAGGCCGCTCCTCTTGTTCGGAAGACAAAAAGCCCGCTCCTTCGTGACGGCTTAATCGAACGTTTGAGCACAGCAGTTGGCTACAAAAACTCTGAAGAGCTGCGCAAATATTTCGGCTTTCCTGTGTTGCCGCCTGCCGCTCCTCAGAGAACCAATACTTTTGGCGGCCCGCGGTACGGATTCGGCAGAGGTTACGACCGCTATAAGACCTCTCGCATTCCGATGTCCACGGGACGCAGCATTCCGCCGAAGGCGGACGCCCCTTTGATGGCGCTTTTAAGAAATTTTCTTCGTTTTCCTCAGCTGGCGCTGGAATTTGAAGGAATGCTCGCCGAGCAGCTTTCCGAAAGCAATTCTCCGGTATCGGAATTGTTGTTCAAAGTGATCGAACGAGTGACGCACGAGGATGAGAGCGGCCACACACTTGCCCAATTCTTAGCAGACCTTCCGGGGCCGGCCGATGAAAATTTCGAAAAAGAAATGGATTCGGCGCGCTCAGTGATTTCCACCTTTTTGCTGGAAGAAGGCATTGATTCCGTCATTAGAAAAGGGCTAAGTCAAGGGCAGATACTTCAAACACCACTGGAAGCAGCGCGTTTGGAATGCCGCCGCATTCTCCTCCAGATGGAACTGAATCGTGTCGAAGTACAGCGTCGTGCGTTATCGACAAAGGGCACATTAGACGATGCTGACAGAAAAGTTTTTAGAGACTTAATGCAGCTCGATCAGGATCTCCAAAAAGAAATCAAATCTATTGATGCCGGCATTAACGATATTTTGCTAAGGAAGCGAGAGAAGTAAAGAATGTTAGAAGTTCTGACGGTCGGCAGTTTTTGCGCCTCTCTTTTTTATTGTCTTTTTACCGGCACTTCGATCCTCTACGCATTGATTTTTGCATTCATCCTTTTCTGCGGATATGCGCTTTACCGAGGGTTTAGCCTGCAGGAAATCGGGAAGGCTTGCAGGCAAAGCATTGCCAAAATCAGCAATATCATCATTGTGATGCTGTTAATCGGTGCATTGACAGCCTCCTGGCGAGCGAGCGGAACGATTGCCTACTTGGTGAGCTACGCCGCGGACCTGATCTCCCCATCGTGGAGTCTCTTAGGCACCTTTATTTTGAATGCCGCTTTAAGCACATTGATCGGAACATCTTTCGGCACCGCGGCGACGATGGGTGTGGTCACCATGTCGCTGTGTATCGGTATGGGTGTCTCACCCTTCTGGGCCGGCGGAGCTGCCCTTGCGGGCGCTTATGTAGGCGACCGCTGCTCACCGGTATCTACTAGTGCACAATTAGTCTGTGCTGTTACAGGTACCGATCTCTACAAAAATATAAAAAATATGCTGAGGACGGGACTTGTTCCTTTCCTCCTCGCCTGTCTCATTTACTTTTTTGTAGGGAGCGGCCAGGGAACCCAAGCCGCGAATATTGATCTGACAAAGCTTTTCAGTCAGGAATACGTATTGTCTGCGTGGACTCTGCTTCCGGCGATCATTCTTTTAACCATGGTCATGCTCAAGGCTGACATCAAGTTAACGATGATTTTGAGTATTTCCGCGGCGTTCGTTACTGCACTTTTTCTGAGAGATTTAGGGGCTATTGAACTTTGCAAGATTTTATTCAGCGGGTATCAGGCAGCTTCTCCTGAGGTAGGACGTCTCATGAACGGCGGCGGAGTTATTTCGATGATTCAAGTTTGCTGCATCATCTCGATCTCCTGCACGTTTGCTGGAATTTTTGAGTTAACGGGAATGCTGAGACGTTTGGAAACCGGTATCGTTTATCTCGGAACTAAGGCAGGCGTTTTCCTGACCATTACGCTGACGGCCTTATCGACAGCAGCCTTGTCCTGTAACCAAATGCTGGCAGTTATTTTGACAGAACAGCTATGCAACAAGATCCAGCCCGATAAGAACAAAATGGCGGCTTCTTTGGAAAATACAGCTATCGTAATTGCACCCTTGATTCCATGGTCCATTGCCGGTGCCGTGCCTGTGGCAACTATCGGAGCTCCTCAAAGTTGCGTCATCGCGGCGGTGTTCCTTTGGCTGCTTCCTGTTTGGGGCATTCTCGTCGAAAAAGTTCTTCGCAAAACGTATCCGACATTTTCTTGACCATACCAGTGCTCGATTTGCAGGAGAAGCGGAAAATTCCAGAAAAAGACCTTGACAGGCATGGTAAAATCACATTACCAAAATAGTCGGTAGGGCTATTTGCGCGCCCAGGAGATCGAGGATAGATCGGAGGCGCTTTAAAAACCCTGAAAACGAGTCGGGTCTTGAAGGATTTACGTATCGGTCAAACGCTATGGCCGCTGAAATTTTTTGCTTCCTTCGACCGTCCGTTTCAGGTTAATTCGTTAAAAAAAGGCGGAATTTTACACGAGCAGTTTTGCGGTGCATTTTTTCCGCTTTTGTTTTTTCGATTGTTTGATGAGTATTCATCCTGTCTCTTATACACATCTGACGCTGCCGACGACTCCTTACGTGTA